>NZ_LZGZ01000169.1:0-9829 GCF_001690515.1 Gilliamella sp. Fer4-1
TGTATATTTCTATAAAATATAAATAAATTATTAGGTTGTTTGATTTTTAGATTTAAATGATCTGTTCATAAGGAATTTTACTCTTCCCCACATTCCTTCTGTTTTTCAACATCTTTTAATTGCTCCAACCGCCTATTCGCACTTTTCAACGCTTCACCTTTTTCAATAACATTACCAACTCCAAAGTCACCTAAAAACGATAAAACAGAACGTCCATCAAATTGGCTTTCTTTTTCTACATGTTCTTTAAAGCCTTCTATTTTCGCTTGTTCTAACGCAATTTCACGGCATGTCATCGTGTCTTTTTCATATTTAGTTAATTCACCTTGGCGACCGTAATTTTTAGTCGCACAGCCAGTTAAACCTAAAGCTAAACATAAAATGAGTAAATTTAATTTATTCATACTTATATCCTATTTATTTAAATATTTTCTATGCAAATATCTCTATTCTTTACACATAATATCCCAAGCAAATTGGAAGTTATCTGCATTACCATGTGTTGCTTCTAAATAAATTGTAGAAGTTTCGCCTTGTTTACCATTCATATTTGTTATCAGAATTGGAACAATAAATCTTGAGAACTGGCTATACATATCATCTGAATATTCTGACGCTACTTTACCGCAAACATTTCCAGCTAAAACATGTTCTGATTCTTTATCTTTTGATGTGTTGAAGAAAATTACATCTGTAAATTTTGGATTTTTTAAACTGATTTTTAATCTTTTTTGAGCAAGATATATTGCATCTGAGCTAGTTGGAGGACTATTTTTATCGTAAATAGCCATGATGGCAAAAATAGATACTACGATTGGAATTGAAATAAGAGCTAGAATAAATAAAAAAATTTTCATTTTTCGCCCCTCAATTTTCTTTTTTCAATTTCTAGCTCTAATTCATAAATAACCCGGTTATTTTCAGATAAAATTGGGTGTAAATATTTAGTTTTAATACACAAAAATCGAATTAAAATTGTAATCAAAATTAAAGCAGATATCATAATTAGAAAAAATGTATCTCCAGAAAAAACGCGATTGTGATTTAGAAAACCGCCGGAAGCCATAAAATACCAGTTCATCGCAGCTATTGAGAAAATAGCCAGCGAAATAATCAAAATTGCAATAGCCGGTAAGTTACAAAATTTCTTTCTGATTATTAGTTTATTTTCTTGTTTTATATAATCAATAGCTAGCAATAAGTGCTGTGAAGATAATTCACTAATATCTAATTTTTTGTTTATTAGCTCAATATAAATATTATAGATATTATTTGCCGCAACTTGTCCAACCGTATGATTAAAGTGTTGCTCCATAATCTCACCTTTTCCTTTTCACCCCAATATTATAAATATTTTCTGCAGAAACTTGACCATCTATATTTCCGTTAAAAATTTGTTTAGCGGATGTCTGCTGAGCCGTTCCTGCTGTTAAAGCTCCCAGTGCAGCAGCTTTAATAGCTAATGGTGCATTACGATATAATTCAATTAATTCTTTTTCTTCTCTGGATAAAATTAAGCCAACTTGTTTTTCTCCAGTTAAAATATATTGAATGTCAGCACCAATTTTAGAAAATGCAATTAGTACTTCCATTCCTGGTGATATAGTACCAGCTTCGTATCTACTCCACGTTTCACGCTTAATTCCAAATAATTCAGCAATTGCTGATTGAGTTAATCTTAATTTTTTTCGTTCTTCTTTAATTCTATCTTTTGGTGATGTAATAGTCACAAAAACCCCTTGACTTTGTGATTTAAAAGTCACAAAATATAACACATAATTTATAAATCAATTATTCATAACTTATATAAAAGGAGATAAAAATGTCCAAAATTCTCACTCCAGCACAAGTTAAGCAACAATTTCAACAAAAAGGTGAAACTATCAAATCGTGGGCGATTGAAAATGGTTATCACCCTGTTGTTGTGTACAACGTTTTAAATGGTTTAAGTCGTGCTCACCGAGGTAAGACACACGATATAGCAGTAAAACTTGGCTTAAAACAAGCCTTATAACCCTGATTGTAACAGTTTTTCATATATAGAAAAAGGGTAAAAAACATGCATAGTTCACAAATTTCAACATCTGGCACTCGAATACTGAAAGTACTCAAAGCGCTAAAAGGCTATACATTAACAGGTTTATCTAACGGCGATATCGCAAAGATGATCAATGAATCGCCCGTTAACGTTACACGTGCTCTGCAAGCACTGATTGAAGAAGGTTTAGTGATTAAATTAGATAACGGTCTATTTGCTCATAGCGTGCAAATGTTGCAAATAGCCCAAGCACATGCAATTCACATTACTAAAATGCAAGACCAAATGACAGAAATGAACCAGCGCATTACAGCTGGTGCAAGATAAGGATAATAAAAATGGCAAGAACAGCAAACAAAGAAAAAGAAGAAATTGAATTACCTCCGCTTGATGAGCAAGGGATTAATGATGCAATGAATACCATAACTAGCATTCAAAGTGAATATAACGAATCTCGTGATTTAGTTAATCAAGTTTTAGGTCAGGCTCAAATGGCTGAGGCTTTTGAACAGTTTTCGCGAACGGTTCGCACATCTAAATTGGCTTTTATCCGTGAAAATAAACTATATCAACAACTTAAAGGAATGAAAACCGCGAACGGTTCGCTATTTTCAGGAACGTGGGAAGATTTTTGTCTGTTACTCGGTTCATCTAGAGACAAAATTGAATTAGATATAGCAAACCTAAAATCATTCGGCGAGGAAGCCCTTGAATCCATGTCCCGCATGGGTATCGGATATCGCGAATTACGTCAATACCGAAAACTACCCGAGGACCAAAAAACGGCATTAATTGAAGTCGCTAAAGCAGGTGATAAAGAGGCGTTAGTTGAGTTAGCAGAAGAATTTATTGCTAAAAATGCTAAAGAAAAAGAGCAACTCAAAAAAGAAAACAGTGATTTGCAAGCTGACTACAAAGCATTAAGCAAACGTAATGCGGATGTAGCGAAAGAAAAGGAAGAGCTGGCAATAAAACTGACTCAATTTGAAATGAAAACCGTGCCGTTGGATGAGCGTTTAGAGCCGTTTAAAAAACAGATAGCAGAAACGCAATCACGCATGGATAAGCTATTTGAAGAACAAAGGCAGTATGTAGACATTATGTATAAATTAATGCTCGAAATACTTGAGAATGACCCTGATTACGATCCCGAAAAACCATATTCATTGCCTGAATCAATGCAAATTGCATTATTAACGTTGAATGGTTCGGCTGTATTAACTTTAGATCAAGCTCGTTATGTGCATCGTGAACTTTGGAGCAAATTTGATAGCGATATTATGGAAGCTCAACAGCGACAAGAATCTTTAGTAAATGAGAATATCCAAGATTTATATAAATGATATTTCATATCAAGGGAATTTAAAATGGTATCACCTAATATTCGCAACTATTTAAATGAATTAGCAATTAAGTTAGATAAAACAGATTTTGGTTCAAGAAGCGCTATTATGAGTGAAGCACAAGCCTTTTTAGGTATTTCTAAACAAACTATTTACCGACAATTAAAAGAGTTTTGTGGTTGGTCAAGTGATCGGAAATGCAGAGCTGATAAAGGTGATACAAGTGTTTCTGATATTGCTTTAAATGTGGTCGGAGCAATATGTAAAGAGTCAGTGCGTGATAATGGTAAACAAACTATGTTTACAACAACAGCAACAAGTATTGCAAAACAAAATGGTTATGAAATTGGTGTAAGTACTAATCATTTTGCAAGATTATTACGAAACCGCAAAATGAATGTAAAAGCACAGCAAGTGGCCAATCCTGTTCAGTCATTACGTGCATTGCATCCCAATCATGTGCACGAAGTAGATCCCTCTCTATGCCTAATTTATTACATGAAAGATAAACAACATATTATGCGTGACCGTGATTTTTATAAAAACAAGCTAGAGAATTACGCAAAAGTTAAATACAAAGTTTGGCGTTACACATTGTATGACCGTGCATCTGGCATCATTATTCCGTGGTACGTTGAAGCTGCAGGCGAAAACCAACACTCATTATTCCAATTTTTAATGTTTGCGTGGGGTAAGCAAGATGGGCGTTTATTTCATGGTGTGCCACAACTACTTTACTGGGATAAAGGTTCTGCTAATACATCATCAGCAATCAAGAATTTGTTAGACCATTTAGAAGTTAAATATCTAGAACACGAAGCAGGTAATGCAAGAGCTAAAGGTGGTGTTGAAAATGCCAATAATATCATCGAAACACAATTTGAAAGCCGTTTAAAGTTTCAACCTGTTGGTAGTATTGATGAATTAAATCATGCAGCAATGAACTGGGCAGAAGCATACAACGCAAATTTAATACCAGGTCAAGATACTCGTCTACGTCGTATTGGGTTATCAGAGCCAGTTTCACGCCAAGGGCTTTGGCAATACATTACAGCAGAGCAATTACGCTTATTACCACCCATTGATGTTTGTAAAGCACTAATGGCAAGTCGTGAGCAAGAGCGTCAAGTTCGCCCTGATTTAACCATCAGCTTTAAACATCCGCAAGCGGATAGTTCGCTTATTTATAGTTTAAAAGGCTTAGATGGTATTGCTGTTAAAGATAAAGTCAGCGTTCGTTCATTAGTTTATGGTGATTGTGCAATACAAATCGAAGTGCCACGTTATGACGGTGAAGCACTGATTTATCGTGTTGAACCAAATCGCAATTATGATCAGTTTGGACAACGTTTAGATGCACCGGTGATTGGCGAGGAATATAAATCGAAAGGTGATACTGAAATTGAACAAGCCGCTAAAGCGATGGATCAAGTTGCATACCCGGATATGAGCGAAGATGAAATCAAAAAAGCTAAACAAAAACAAGTTGCGCCGTTCGGTGGCAAGCTTAACACACTGGATTATTTAGATAATATTGAACATCCGGCTTATTTAGCAAGTGCTAAAAAAGGTAATGAAATTGAAACACCTGAGCATTTAAAGCCAGCTACAACAACATTAACGCTAACAGCCGCTTTAATGCGTATTACCAGCTCAATCGGGCGCAGATTAACAATAGATGAAAATAAATGGTTATCGGCTCGTTATCAAGATGGTGTACCTGAAGATTTGCTAGAGTCATTAATTCATTCGTTTACCGCTCCAATTGCAGTTTGTGACGGTACAACAGGACTAAGGATTGTTAAATAATGCTGAAATTAAAAAGCGTAATGGCACAGTTCAATATTAAACAAGCGCAGTTGGCTCGAATGATTGAGTATAAAGGTAACTCAATCAGTCAAGCCGTTATTAATCAGCTTGTTAATCATGATATTTGGCCACGCTCAATAGTTCGTAATGAACTAGAGCAAAAAATTGAAAAAGCGTTAATTAAACTAGGTTTAAATAACGATTATTTACTGAATATTTTTGAAGAAGAAACTGGCACAGCCGGAATCTTGGCGGACGACGCTGTGCCAGTTGACTCAAATGAAAACTTAACAAAGGAGTCAGCCTATATGTTACTACGAAAACAAACTATAAATCGAGATGCACGGGCACATTTTCGCATTCCTCGTGATCCGTTCACTGACGAAATGACACAGGATGCCGATGTTTATCTATCTGATGATATTCGTTATGTACGTGCTGCAATGCGCCAAACAGCAAAACACGGCGGAATGTTAGCAGTAATTGGTGAATCAGGTAGCGGTAAATCAACACTACGGCACGATTTAATTGATTGGATCAATATTAATCATGAACCAATAACGGTTATTGAGCCGTATGTGCTTGGTTTAGAAGACAATGAAGTAAAAGGTAAATCACTAAAAAGCATGGATATTAGTGGCGCAATCATCAATGCGATTGATCCACAAGTCAAGCCAAAACGCAGTGCTGAAGCACGGGCAAGGCAAATGCATACTTTACTTAAAAATAGTGCATTATCTGGTCGTAAACATTTGTTAATTATTGAAGAAGCACATGGATTACCAATCCCGACATTAAAGCACTTAAAGCGATTTTATGAGTTACAAGAAGGCTTTAAAAAACTACTATCAATTATTTTAATTGGTCAAACAGAGTTACAAACAAAACTATCAGAGTATAACCCCGAAGTTCGTGAAGTTGTGCAACGTTGCGAGGTGGTAAACCTAAAACCATTAGATTTTAAAGTTGAAGAATATATCAAACATAAGTTTTCACGTGTTGATATGGACTATACAACGTTATTTGATTCATCGGCATTTACTGAAATTATCAATCGATTACGTGTTGCAACAACTCGCCGTGGTGAAAAGCAAGTGCGGTCATTATGTTACCCGCTAGCGGTTAACAATTTGGTATCAAATGCATTAAACCTAGCAGCACGCATTGGTGCACCAAAAGTTACTGGTGAAGTAATTGCTGAATGTATTAAAGAACGGGGAGATCTATGATGAAAACTAATCAGTTAATTAATAATGGGATAAATGCGGTTAATCAAGCTGTAAATATATTATCTAACGAAGATCTAACGGTCATTGGTTTTTATCATGATTCACTGTCAAAACCGACAATTGAAATTGAGCATCATCCCAAGTGCAATAAGTATATAGAAGCTGGTCGAGCAACATATTACCGTTACGAAGGTTATTATCGATTTGGGCAATTTGAATTAAATGGTTGCCGAATTGTGTGGAAAGAGCGCGATATTAGTCGTTTGCATTAATTAGGAGCGATAAAAATGATAAAAGCCAAAAAACGTATTAAAGCTACCGCGTCAATCTATGTTGTGCAATCTAAAAAACAAGCATCAGAAGCTATTAAATATCTGGGTGATATTCAACGTGAATTGATTCGTTTAGAAGCTGAAATGAACGATAAAATCGCTGAAATTACCGCAAGTTATTCATCAAATATTGAAGTATTAAAAAAGAAGTCAGCGGAAATACAACAAGGTATCCAAATTTGGTGCGAAGCAAACCGTGACGAGCTGACAAATAACGGTAAAGTTAAGACTGCAAATCTAGTTACTGGAGAGGTTCAGTGGCGTAATCGACCGCCATCGTGTGTTATTCGTGGTGTAGAAACGGTTATAGAAACCCTGAAAAAACTAAAACTGGAACGATTTATTCGTACAAAAGAAGAAGTTAATAAAGAAGCTATTTTAAATGAAGCAAACGTTGTCGCTCATGTACCAGGTATTACCATTAAAAAAGATGTAGAGGATTTTGCGATAGTACCTTTTGAACAGGAGGTTATGTAATCATGCAAACACAAGATTTTTATATTTTGCATCAATTTATATTAAGCCAGATAGCTAATTTTATAGCTCATTGTAAAGAGTATGGTTTATCTGAATGTGAAGCTGATCGCATCATCGATGAGTTGGAGGAATTAGCAAATGGCTAAATTCTCTAGCCCTAAGCGTTATATGCCCGACCATTATATTTCAATCAGCCATGAACATTCATTTATGCGTGAAGTAACTGGTCAGGGCTATGTTGATGGAAAGTTGTACGATGAACTCTATGCTGAATATACAAAATTAAAATCAGCTAAAACATTAAAACAACGTTTTGTTAGTTTTTTAAGGTGTTTTTATGACAAATAATAATGAAAAGTACATTGATAAAATCAAAAAACTTTTAGCATTAGCAAAATCAACTAATCCACATGAAGCTGCTATTGCTATGCAAAGAGCACTAAAGTTAATGAAAGAACACGATATTAATGCTAGTGATGTTGAACTATTTTCAATTAACGAATCAATGGCAAAACGTACACCAACTGATGCAGAAAAACAACCGTCTTATGTCGGTATATTGGCTAATGTTATTTGTTCTGCATTTGGGGTTAAAGGTTATTTTTGTTATAACAATGAAACGAATCACATGACTGTTAAATTTTATGGAATGAGAGAACGCCCTCAGCTTGCGGCATATGCTTTTGATGTTCTTGTAAGATTGATTATTAAGGCGCGTAAAGAGTTTTTGAATGGCCAAAATAAGCGTGTTAAAAAATCAACAAAAATGGCTAGAGCAGATCAATTTTGCATTGGGTGGATTAATGGAATTTATAATGTTTTAAGTAAGTTCGTTATACCTGATGATGAAAATAAAATACTAAATAAATATGAACAGGAAAAGCTTGATTTATCAGAAGCAACATTACGCAACACTAAAAACTGCAATGGTGCAGATGACGCTAAATATAAAGGGTATTTAGCTGGAAAAAACATAAAACTGAATCATGGTTTATCTGGTTCAGGTAATTCTCCATCATTAATAGGAGTTAAATAGATGAAATCTAAATACATCAAGCTGATTCATATTGCAAAATCTCAACTTAATCTAGATGACGATACATATCGTCATCTATTACTGACTATAACTAAAAAAACTAGCACTAAGGATATGACAGTTTGGGAACTAGAAAAAGTTATAACTAATTTGAAATTAAAAGGTTTTAAAGTTAAATCATCAAAAAAAACGGGGAAGATAACAGCTACAGAACCAGTTCATAAAAAAATACGCTCATTATGGCTAGCACTAGCTGATGCAGGTGAAATCAAAAATCGTTCTGAAAAAGCTATCAATTTTTATGTAAAACGTATTACTGGTGTTGAAGTGATGGATTGGCTGACTCAAAAACAAGCAATGGTTGTAATTGAAAGCCTAAAAAGTTGGCAAGCACGCATATAAAGGAAGAAGCATGAAATTAACACGTTGCCCAATCTGTCACAACGAAATTAATTTAGACGCATTGGTTGAGGATGATTCTGGCAGAGAATTACTGATATTAGTAAGTAATTTAAACTATGGCTGTGCTAAACCAATGATTGCCTATATAGGTTTATTTCGTACTCAAAAATCAAATTTAAGCAATTCTAGAGCAGTAAACTTAATTAATGAGGTCCTAAAATTATATCAACCCAGCAGACATCTGGCTCATGCACTAAGAGAAACCGTTAATAATATTCACGCTAAGCGTGCACTAGGTGAATATAAGCCGTTTAAAAATCATAATTATCTAAAGTCAGTTTATGATTCTACTAAGCATTTATTTGCGTACGTTGAACATAAAGAAGAAGATAAACCTGTTCGTAGCAGTAATGAAGAGTATTTTGAACAGATGTATAGAGCCGGTATTGATTTTAATAAATTAGAAAAAAATATACCTGGTGCACTAGATTGGTATAAGAAGAAAACAGGAGCGTAAATTATGACAAAGTCTGCAATGTCTATCAAACGTCACGAATTACTAACACATGTATCATTATCTGCTGCTAACGACGCAATGGATTATGGTTTACCTGAGGATATTGCAGCACAGTTAGGTGATAACATTGCAAATACAATTTCAGAACTATTTGGTGGTCAAAATTTCACATTTCCAAGAGATTATTTTTTTAAGTTAAACAAACGCGATCTACAAATTTATGATGCATTTAAAGGTAATAATTATGCAGAACTCAGCCAAAAATATAATATGACAGAACGAGGTATTAGAAAAGTAATCGACCGAGTTCATAAACGAATGATAAAAGAAAAACAACCAGCCTTATTTGATTTCAATGACGCCTAATCAATTTTTAGGACAAAATTTTTTAGGCAATTTTTTATTTCATATTTTGTAACACTTTTTCAAAAAACAATTTCAATATTTCCCTGTTTATTTTGCTATATCCCATTTATCTCATCATTCTGTTATTATTTATCATGTTCTGTTTCATGTAACGTTAATTGGGGGTTTAATTATGGCTTAAAAAGCTTGCGACAGCAAAGTTTTGATACTTTATAAATGGTGAAACGGCAAGCATTAAATATCAACGCTAAATCAGTGGCTATGTTTTTTCTTTATTGTA
>NZ_LZGZ01000170.1:0-3465 GCF_001690515.1 Gilliamella sp. Fer4-1
TATAATATAATGATCTAATTAGAATTGTTACAATCAACAATAATTAATAATAAGGGATATATTGACTCAGTATTGGCAACTTTTAATAGCCAATTAAATTATGCTAAAAGCAAATGGATGTTGTGCTATTTATGCGATTAAAATAACATAACTTAATTAAGTTTCAATTTAAGGAATACCGAAGTGAAAAAACGAATAAAATTGGCTGTGCTACTTTCTTCATTTTTGATAATTTCGAACGCTTATAGTGCGGAATTGCCCTCGTCAGCTAATATCACAAAAGCTTTCGCTGATAGCGCTAAAAGATCAATATTAGGCGAAGGAGGAAAGTTTCCTGTTAAAACTGAAGCGGGCTACGAAGTCACTAATATTTTTTATAATCTGAATAACGTCGTATTTGAATATAGTATGCCAACTGATAGCCAAAGCGTTTCCATTGTAGATATTACTGAAGGAATCAGACTTGGGCTCAATGCACAATTTTGTAGTAAACAAGATGTGATTGATGTATTACGGGCTTATGATATTCGCTTCTTGTTCCGTTTCCAATTCAATGATGATCGAAATGTACCAGCAACATTGTCAATTGATGAAATTTGTGAAGAACCAAAATAAATAGCTTTGGCCATCGCCCCAAGTAGTTCGTAAAATTAACGCTCATTTTGCGAACTTACTTTATTCAAAGTTACTGCTAGCTGATTTATTAAGTTATTTTTGTAAAAATTTTTTAGATTTTCTATTTACATAACTAAACCTTTGCATAATAGCATAATTCACTTTTCAAATTCTGCACTGCATATTCGCTTTTTATTGATTTATTATCATTGTTGCCGCTTTCTTTTTGGATTATTATCACAACAAGCACTAATTAGCATACCTTGCGATTAAAGTTGTGATGTTATATTGAGTTAATCAGAAAAAGGGAAACAATGATGAGCCTTAAAAATAGATTAGTTGAATACACGCAGACTTTGAATAATGTTCAAATTGATAATCCTTTCAAAAAGTTTCCTGACTATCAAGTTCTTAGACACAAAAGTAGTGGTAAGTGGTTTGGTCTAATTATGTCAGTAGAGAAAAATAAATTAGGTCTCAACTCGGAAGAGGTCGTGGAAATCATTGATGTCAAATCCGATCCTGAATTAATTTCTATAATAAAAAATAGCACTGGTTTATTACCAGCATATCATATGAATAAAAATAACTGGATTACCATAATGCTTGATGGATCTGTGCCACTGGAACAAATAATACATTTATTAGACTACAGTTATAATTTAACGAATAAGGATAAAGTTTGAATCTGCACTGATATATCTAATGACTGTCTCGACAAATAAATAACCGTGTAATTCATGAAAAACGGCTATAAAAAAGTGATCTAAGCCAAGTTACTCAACAACTGTTTTTTGTTTCTCACAATCTATGAGTAGTTATATGATAAATCCCCTATAGAGCATGCGAGGTAAATATCGCCGGTATTTTTATAAAAACATATTGAAAATCATTATGTTTTAAATAAGGAGTCACTGGATCACACGGAATTATTTTATATATAGAAGTTTGATTTTATTTTAGAACAACAAACAGAACGATAAATCTTATTGTTTAAAATAAGATTTATCAGAAAATATTATTCAATTGCATTATAATGCCTAAGGACAATCCATTTACCATTTATTTAGGAATCAATTCATGTCATTTGACTCTCTTGGTTTAGATGCCGAGATTTTAAAAGCAATTCAAGAACAAAACTATACCAGCCCGACGCCCATTCAACAACAAGCTATACCGGTCATTTTATCTGGTAAAGATCTTATGGCGAGTGCACAAACAGGGACAGGTAAAACAGCGGGCTTTGGCTTGCCTATTTTACAAAAACTGCTTGAGCAGAAAACTAAAGACGCTAATAATCCAAATAGCAAAAAAAATAAACGTTCTTTATATGCCTTGATTTTAGCGCCAACACGTGAGCTTGCAGCCCAAATTGGCGAAAATATTCGTGGCTACAGCCGTTATTTACCGATTCGATCCTTAGTGGTATTTGGTGGTGTAAGTATTAATCCTCAAATGATGAAATTACGGGGCGGTGTGGACATATTAATTGCAACACCGGGACGATTACTTGATTTAGCACAACAAAATGCTGTGGATCTTTCAACCGTGAAAATGCTAGTATTGGATGAAGCCGATCGCATGTTAGATATGGGATTTATTCATGATATCCGTCGTGTGATTGCTAAATTACCGAAAAAACGCCAAAATTTAATGTTTTCAGCAACTTTCTCCGATGAAATAAAAGTGTTAGCGCAATCTCTATTACATTCACCAGAATCTGTTGCAGTAGCTAAAACCAATAGCGCTTCAGAGCAAATAACCCAATATATACATAGAGTAGATAAACGCCGTAAACGAGAGCTATTGTCTTATTTAATTGGTAAAAACCAATGGCAACAAGTATTAATCTTTACCCGCACTAAATATGGTGCAAATCACTTAGCGGAACAGCTAACTAAAGATGGCATTAAAGCAGCTGCTATTCATGGTAATAAAAGCCAAGGGGCACGAACTAAAGCCTTAGCCGATTTCAAAAGTGGGCAAATTAGAGCATTAGTAGCCACTGATATTGCAGCAAGAGGCCTTGACATTGAGCTGTTGCCTTATGTAGTTAATTATGAATTACCACAAGTTGCTGAAGATTATGTACATCGCATTGGGCGAACAGGGCGTGCACAAAATGAAGGGCAGGCTATTTCGCTCGTGTGTATTGATGAACTGGCTCAATTAAAAGCGATTGAAAAATTAATAAAAAAGCCGATTCCAGAATTAACAACTAACGGGTTTGAAGTTGATCCAAAAATTAAAGCAGAGCCTGTAAAAAAATCATTGCCAAGGCGAGCATCACCAAAAAGAGCGAATGTAACGGGGGCTGGTCGATCGTCGCACTCTAATCAAAAGAGTATTAAATCTTCAAATAGATCGAATCACTCTAATAATAAAAAAACTAATATTTAACAAAGTAGAAGGAAACTATTATGGTAAATCGTAGCAAGCGTTTACGAAAAAAATTACATATTGAAGAGTTCAAAGAATTAGGCTTTACTGTTAGCTGGTCTTTTGACGAAGGCACAAGCGAAGAGACTTTAGATAACATTGTTGATCAGTTTATTCTTGAAGCCATTCAACCAAATGGTTTAGCTTATGAGGGGAGTGGTTATTTAAATTGGCAAGGTATTATTTGCACCCAAAAATTAGGAAATTGTACTGAAGAACATCGTGACGTTGTCACAAAATGGTTGGAAGATCATGGTTTAAAAAATGTTAAAACCAGTCAACTTATTGATATTTGGTGGGATGAGTTAGCATTTTAATTATTAGGTTATTTTTAAATATACGTTATTCTTAAATAAAAGTAGTCACGTATGTGGCTATTTTTATAACTGAATTTTATCGTACTAATGGTGA
>NZ_LZGZ01000171.1:0-9027 GCF_001690515.1 Gilliamella sp. Fer4-1
AATAATCATAATAGGTAATATGACCTTCGCCATCAATTTCAGCTGTCAGTTGCCCTTTATCATTATATTCGTAGCTTTGTACATGACCCGCCGCAGATATTTTTTGGATTAATTTACCATGGGTATTATGCTTATAATAACTTTTACTGCCATCTTGGTGGATTATCGTGACACTGTTTTCTTCATCATTCCATTGATACTGACTATCCAATTGAGGAAAGTTCGCCCACTGCCGTAAACAGCGTGCTGTAACTACCCCCTAAAATAGTACAGCAAAAAAGTAGAAAATTCTCTATGATAAAAGTAAAGGGGATTCAATTATGAAAAAAATGACTGAACATCAAATCGTCGCTATTTTAAAAGAAGCTGAAGCGGGTATTCCTGTCAAGGAGCTCTGTCGTAAATAGGGCATGGGTAATTCAACTTTCTATAAATGGCGGGAAAAATACGGTGGTATGGAAACGTCGGATATTAAACGCTTAAAGGAGCTGGAGGCTGAAAACCGTAAGCTTAAACAGATGTTTGCTGAGCTAAGTTTAAAATCACAGCGTAAGGAAGAAATCATAAAAAAGCTTTAGTGCCCACAAAGGTACGTAAAACGTGGGCATAGGCGCTACAAAAAAATCATTCAGTTACTATTGCTATGAGTTGTGCCATTGTTGGTTTAAGTCGTTGAGCTTACTATTATCAACCTAAGTTACTGGATGATTCGGTGATTGTTTCGGTGTTGAATGCTATCACAGACCGACATTTACGCTGGGGCTTTCCTAAGTGTTTTAATCGAATCAGAAAGCTGGGATATCGTTGGAATCATAAACGTGTTTATCGGGTGTATTGTGAGTTAAAACTGAATCTTAAAACCAAACGAAAACAATGAATTCCACCTCAGGAGCCAGAAAAGTTATTGGTTCCCAATAAACAAGGTGAATGTTGGTCAATGGATTTTATGAGTGATAGTCGTTGCAATCAACGTCGTTTTAGAGCCTTCTGTAAATACCCCAAACTTAGTACACAACTTATGTAGAAAATTAAGCTGCCTGTTTTAATGTTTTATACTCAAGCGGTGTCATGTTATTTAATGCCTCATGCGGTCTTTCGGTGTTATAAATCGTTAACCCTTCTTCGGTTATTCTCCTTGCTTGCGCTAAGTTGTTAAAAAGATATAAATCGAGTACTTCAGTACGATAGGTACGATTAAATCGTTCAATATAGCCATTTTGACAAGGTGTTGCTTATACAGATAAGCATACCAACGATCGATCTATTGGTATGCTTATTTTTAAGCTTTTTATTTTATAACTTTAGTGCTTGTACGCTTTGTACTAGATCAGCAAGTTGTGTAACAATTTGAGCTCCTGTATTAGCTTCATCACCACCAAGTGTTTTATTGCGCATAAAGTCGGTTTTAATTTGCTGCCAGCGTTTTGTTTGTTCTTCAGTAAGTACATTACGGATTTCTGCCAATTTTAATAAATTTTCTTCTGCTCCATTAGTAAGCAATTGTGCTTCTCCAAGGTAGTGATCTTCAATAATCTGATTAAGTTCTTCATCATTCATCACTGAGGATATTTTTTCTGCAAGTTTATTCATATTACGGTAACTACCTTGCAACTTAAATGGAGGTTCGGTTCGATATTTATCAGATTGTGCCGCACTAATAATGTATTGTTGATTAACTTTAAATACTACTTCACGAACTTTTAATAGATGACGAAGTACTGCAACAATTTCATTAATTTCGGCTTGGCTATAAGCATAACTAAGCTCGTTAGTGTTGAGTGGCTTTCCTTGTGCATGATCGATTAATAGATAAAGATCATTAAGATCACGTAAGGCAAGAGGGGAAAGGATAGGATTTGAGGTTAAGCTGTTTTCAATATAGCTTGATGCAAATACTTCATCCATTCCGCCAAGCACTTCCCCTAAATTATAAATATCTGCACGGTTAGCCAACATGTCAGGAATTTTAAAAACTTCACCGGATTCGGTATAGGGGTTACCAGCCATAATTACGCAGAATTTTTTGCCACGAAGATCATACGTTTTGGTTTTTCCTTTCCAAACCCCTTCAATGCGCCTAGAGCCGTCACATAGTGAAATAAATTTTTGTAAAAATTCAGGGTTGGTGTGTTGGATATCATCAAGATAAAGCATAACGTTGTTACCCATTTCAAGTGCTAAGTTAAGCTTTTCAAGTTCTTGGCGGGCTGTTGCATTGGGTGCTTGCTCAGGATCAAAAGATAACACACTATGCCCTAACGCTGGTCCATTAATTTTCATAAAAATTAAACCAAGTCGGTTGGCAATATATTCCATTAAGGTTGTTTTACCATAACCTGGAGGGGATATGAGTAATAATAATCCCATTAAATCGGTACGACGACTTTCTCCTACAGTTCCCATTTGTTTTGCCAAGTTATCACCAATAATTGGTAGGTAAACTTGATTAATGAGTTTATTACGTACAAATGAACTTAATGGTTTTGCTTTAAATTCCTCAAGATGTAAAAAATGGCGTTGTTCTTCTAAAACTTCTTGGCGAAGCATTTGGTAATGCTTAAATTCTGGAATTACTACACGCGATTGTTTACGCATACGACTGAAGAAGTCATCTAGATTTATATTTAATTGCCCTTGCTTAATGCTTGGATGTTCGCCTAATAGATCATTAACGGTAATATCAAGGTCAACTTCGCTAACTGTTGAGGTTATACCATTTTCTTTATCTAATATACATAGCATTGTTGCTTCAGCAATATAAGCTACAAATTTTTGATACTGGGGTAGGGTGCATAGACCTTTAAACCAACTTTCGATTAGATTCCAACGATCTGCTAATCGTGTCATAAGGCTTATTTGTGATTGATTAAAGTCCACCCACATGTGAGATTGCTCTAGTTGCGTTTTTAATCCTTCAAACAATATTTGGCTATATTTACTTAATGTAAATTGTTGTGGTGTTTCGGCTAATATATAGCTTAAATATTCGGATGCTTGTTTAACATGATAATTATCATGTTGTATTGGATATTTTTGTAGAAATAAACTGAGTTCTTCAAATATCTCTGTACGAAGATTTTTTAAGCCTTCTTCATGCCCAAACAGTGAGTAAATATCTAGACAGGTTTTAGCGCGTTCAGGCCATAACTTAGCGATGTCATTTTTTTGATTATAATGCCAATAAAGCATAGCTAGACTGCGTGCTAAAGGATTATAACGTAGTAAGCCTGCTATCTCACCTAGTGGAATAATTTTTAATAATATTTTTACAGCATCATGATCGTGAATGCCTTTTTCATAGCCTTCTCGATATCGTATTGCTGCATAATCACGAACAGTTTTATTCAATAGTTCAGGTTGATTTAATTGCGTATTGAGTTTTTCATAAGTTAATTCATCATCTTTTTTTAATGCAGAATTAATGATTGAATAAGCAAGATATTCTGCACGATAGACTGTAGGTGATTCTGATTCTAATGAAATTGTCCAAAATGGTTTGTAGCTTTCTAGTTTAGGATGTTCTATTTTTTCTTGATAATCGGTACCCGTTAATTGTAAATATAGATGGTCTGCTTTAGGTACGACTGTTAGATCAAGTTCCTGTGTATTGACACTAAACTTATGTCTTGGCCCAAGTTTTATGACATTACCGCCTGATTCAAAAATTTCTGATTTATCACGTAATGCGCGGATTGCTTGATCTTGTGCGCTTTTGAATCGGGATTCAATATCGTCTGCTTTAACATTATCAAATAGTGCTCTTAGTTTTTCGACGATTTCACGAATTTTTTGGGCTAAAGGATCAGCAACAAAAAAAGCATTGAGTTCTGTTTGGTCTGAAAACTTTGCGGTTCTTCTTGGTATGCTATCTAAAATTCGTTGCGCTGCGGTTTGTAGTGCTTCACTGCGTCTAGCTCTGTCTTCTAGAAGAGCTTGCTTATGTGTTTCAAACGATTCTAATATTTCTTCACGCTTTGCTAAGATATCATTTAAAAACTCTTCACTTTCGCTAAATTGATTTTCCAGTTCTTCTAATTGAACTAACAGCCTAGAGAGCTCATCTTCACATTTTTCAGGTGTCGTAGCAAGCCCTAGTGCATTGGCTATACTTTGACTAAATAGTTTGAATTGAGCGCCAAATTGGGCGACCATTTCAGTGCTCGAAAAATTTTTTCGGTTTTGGTTTATTCTTGCTTTGGTTTGATTAAGTTTTGAATAAACTTCTGCAATTGATTCAATGATTTTTGTTTGCAATGTGACATCATCAAACTTTAATGATGCCATTAATTTCGATAGCATATCTAAATCATTAGACATATCATCAGCCATTTTTGCTGGCTTACTGAGTTTTGCGACAGAATCTGCTTTCGCAATGTCATTTTCAATGTTATCAATTTTTGATATGAATGGCTCTAAGGCTTGTTCACTACCTAGAAATTCTGCTGTGGCTAAATAAACGATAGATTGGCGTTTTTTAAGTTCATCTTCCATTATATCGATTTGATCTAAATCGATATAACGGTAAGTTCTTAAAGTGACAAGACTACCTAATTGCATTTTGATTGCATTCAGAGCATCGACATATTCTTGAGTTTCTTTCCAACTATCAGGATATAATTTTGCTAATAGATCTTGTTGATTTGAAATCGCTTCGCGCATAGCGCTATTTGATTGGCGGCGTATACTTTCAACTTTTTCATATTCATCAAGTACTAATTCGCTTGTTTGCGAAATATTACGAAGAATTGGTGTAAAAGGTAAATTTTTCTCGTCATTTAGCCAAAAGTAGGTATCAAAAAGTTTTTTAGTGTCTTCACTTAATTTGCTGTATAGTTGGGATGATACTGATTGGTTGTCAATTTCACGAGCAATAAAATAAAGATCTGAGATGCCTCGAACTAGTTCAGCATTGCCAATTCTACCTAAAAAGCTATTATTTGTTGGTTGTTTTGCAGCAAATTCATCACTATAAAATGGTGTTTGCCATATTTGCATTGGATGGACCCGAGTTGGTTCGTTACTTTCTCCCTCGAACACAACCATTCTACCATCTTCAAAAACAGCATAACCATGACCTAAAATAGGGCTATTGAGTTTACGTTCAATCATATTATAGTTAAATAATGCTAATCGACCAGATGTTGGATCATAAAATATATATAAAACATCTTCGCCATTAGGTGAACGTCTGATACGTCTAAAACGCATTCCTGACATTGATTGATCAAATGTTTTGTATTCGCCATTTTGTAAATAGTAACCACCAGGGAAAATAATTCCATGATCTTCTGGGAGTTGGATACAAGCTTGACCAATAAAATCAATTCGTTGGACTTGTTGTGTTAGCGTATTATAGACTAAGTACCGCCAATTATCTTCGCGATAGGGTAATACTTTTAGTAGAATCAATGATCCTACTTTAGCATATTCTATTTTAGCGTCATTAATGGATTGATTTTTATCGATGACATCTTCGCGGTAAATTCCAAGCCCATCGTTAGTGTTATTTTCACATTTTATTGTTAAATCACCACCAATGGTTTCAACAAAAATAGTATCTAACACGTTAACATGTGGAAATCGCCCATTAATAATATTTTCACGTGTGGTCTCTTGCCATTCAAAATCATAAGCAGGTGGAAGAGCTATATCTCGTTCACCACGGTTATCTATATAATTAATATTTTTTTTATCGGTTGATATAGACCACCGAAAAACGCGAATATCACTTACCCGTTCACCAATTTGGAAACTAGCTAGTAACTTACCATCACGTTCAACAAGTTGTAATAACTGAGCATTTTTATAATAAGTATAAAGTTCATTAAAATCTTGAACAAATCGATCAATGTTTAAGAAGGTATCAGAAAGAGCAACAGGATCTGCTTCGTAATTGCCATCACGGTCGATAAGCTGATAAAGAGAAAAGACATCTTCAATTTTGGTTTCTTTTTTTAACCCTAAAAAAACGTTATAGCCAAATAATAGCCAATCACCAAAACGAACAATATCTCTTGCTATACAGTTATTTTCAGTTCTTATACGAATTCGCGCGGTAATTGACATATCGCTTTTACCGAATTCAGAAAGCCGTTGTTGATTTAATGTTTCTGTTTTTTGGTTAAGCTCTTGCCCTAATGATGTTAGACGTTTACGAAGAATTTCATAAGCACCGCCTTCGGCAACTGCTTTATCTAATGTTGTTTGTTTTTCAATATCTTGTTGTATTTCTGACATTTTTAACTCATTATGATTATACAGAAAAGCTTATTGTTTTCGGTAGAAACGTATTATCTACCGAAAACAGATGATAGCGATAAGCCAAATTAATAACTATCGAAGAACATGTTCATTATTTATTGTCATTTTCTGTAGATAGAAATTGTTTTGCTAGTGCTTTTAAATCAGTATTTTGCAATGTTTCTTTTAGATCAACATGCTTATCGCCTGATAAGCGTGATAACACTGATTGCAACGCCGATTGAAGAACAGGGCTTTGATTAACTGTTCCTTCAATAGCTTTACCTACACTAATTGCTTTAGAGAAGCTGTTAAAGAAGTTATCGTTGCCGCCCACAATTTCGATATTGGCTTTACTAAATGCTGCAGCAAGAACATCTGCTTGCTCTCTTGCAATTTCTTTATTGGCAGCAATAGCAGCCATAGCTTGTTCAAATCCTTTTTCCAGTGCCAAACGGAACTCCTCATGGTGTTGAGATTGTTCGCTCATTGTGCCCATAGCTTGGAATTTCTCAACTAAACCACTAGCTTCGGCTGTTAAACGTTCACGTATTACTAGTGCTTCAGCAAGGCCTTGCTCTTTTGTTGACGATGCTTTGGCTAAACCGATTCGTTCATCACCACGAGCTTGTGCTGAAAGTTTTTCTTCAAGTACTTTAGCTTCTGTTAAGCCTTGTTTCTCGATTGCAATAGCTTTAGCTTCAATGACTTTTGCTTCTGATAATCCTTTTTCTTGGTTACCTTTTGCTTCTGCTAATAAAGTTTCTGCTGTGATATTTGCTTTGACTAATCCTTCTTTTTCTTCAGCTTCTGCGCGTGCTTTACGTACTTTTGCTTCAGCAAGACCGATTGCCGCTTCTTCAGCTTCAATACCTTGTGCCAATTGTTTTTTGGCTTCTGCTTGTTTAGCTGCTGCTTCAAGTTCAGCTTGTGCCATTGTGCTAATTTCAATAGCGCGGTGTTTTGATGATTGTTCGTCAGCTTCTGCTTGCTTAACTTGCTTAACTAACTCTTGTTCAGCTCTTGCTTCTGCTTCAATAATTGTTGTTTGTTTTTCACGATCTGCTTTTGAAACTTCACGTACTTCTTTAATGTTTTCTTCTTCGACTGCAACTGTTTTTTCAACAGCAACACGTTCTCTTATTACATTGGCAATAAGTTTTTTTTCTTCTTCAAGCACTTTATCTTTTTCAATGCGTTGCAATTCAACCTCTCGTTCACGAGCAACAATTTCAAGTGAACGAGCTCTTTCAACTCGCTCTTCTTCTATTGCAATAGCTCTTAAGCGGTTTTGTTGTGCAACTTCGACTTCACGTAAACGATTTTCTTCTCGTACTTCAATTTCTTGTTGTGATTGAATTCTAGCTTGTTCTGCTTTCAAACGCTCTTCTTCTTGTACTTTTAACGTTTCAGCGGCTTCACGTGCTCGAATTGTTTCGATTTCTCTTTTTTGTCTTGCTTCAGCATCGGCTTGTTGTCGTTCAAGTTCAAGTTTTGCTTCAATTGTTTCGGTATCTTTCTTTTTTAATGCGAGTTCAAGATCTCTTTCTCGTTTGTTGGTTTCATCTTTATGAACAGCTGTAATGGATGTAATTTTATTAATCCCTTCAGCATCAAAAATATTATCAGGATCAAGAGATTTTATTGGCGTTTGTTCTAAATAATCGATAGCAACATCTTCTAAAGCATAACCATTTAGATCTTTTCCGATAACATCAATAATGCGTTCACGAAAGTTCATGCGATCTTCAAACAGTTTTGATAACTCGAATTGTTTCCCGACGGTTTTTAGTGCTTCTGAAAATTTTGCACTAAAGAGTGAACTTACTGCTTTTTGATCTGAAGCTCTATCTACACCAATAGATTTAGCTACTTTTAACACATCTTCAGTCGTTTCGTTAACGCGTAAATAAAAAGCAACACAGATATCTGCGCGTAAATTATCTTTACAAATTAAACCATCTTTACCCCGCCGCTCTACATCAAAAGTAATCAATGAAATTTTCATAAATTCTTTTTTATAGATAACAGGGTAAACTAGGGCCCCTGTAAAGTGTACTTTGGGTTTTGAAGTCATATCATTAACGATAAGTGCTGTACCCTGAGGAACTTTAATATAAAAAGCTTTAAATAATAAGAAAAACCCCATTATAACTAGAAAGATAATTCCTATTGTTATAAAAAAAAATATTATTGTATCAGTATTTATATGCATAATTTATTTTTCTCCAAAAATTGAACTCTGACTATCCGTTAAATTCTTCAATGCTAATGATTTCATAGAAATTATTGGCCATATCATATCGTAGTAGTACTGCTTTATCTCCACGCTTAAATTGATAAGCTTTGTCACTTCTAACTTGTAAAATTAATCCCGCTCCACCATCTTCATAAATAGCTTCTCCTTTAATGTTATTGACAATACTGGATCGTATTAGAACAATTTGTCCTAATAATGATTTATGATCATGAGTTAAATTTAGTTTTGTGAAAATAGGGCGAATAGGTTTTATGACAAATGCAGTGAGGTAAATAGCGGTGATTAGTGAAATTACAAAAAAAACTGCTCCTATAATAAAATAAAGCAAAATATCATTATATAGCGGTAATATAAAGAATCGGAAACTAAAATAGCTAATTGACCATCCGAATAATGAAATTAAGGTAATAACTAATGTGAGCGGTACTTCATTAAAACCAAATTTCAATAATAAGCCACCAAATCCAGATGATGGTATATCGGTAGCTGTATCCTCTACGTTAATCGCTATATCTAAACAATCAACA
>NZ_LZGZ01000172.1:0-1252 GCF_001690515.1 Gilliamella sp. Fer4-1
CGTTTTATACCGGATGAAAAAGATGAATTAGGTGTACATCAAGAGTTAATGTTATCAGGCATTGTTACAGGTAGCTTATATGAAGAGCATTGGCAACTTCCTAAAAAGAATGTCGATTTCTATGATCTTAAAGGTGATATTGAATCAATCTTTTCTCTTTTAGGCTGTGCGGATAAAGTGCAGTTTAAAAAAGCTCAACTACCTGCCTTGCATCCTGGGCAAAGTGCTACTATCTATTTGAATGATGAGCTATTAGGCTATCTAGGTGTCTTACATCCAGAAATTGAAAAAAAATTATCTTTAAATAGTAAAACACTTGTTTTTGAAATAAATTTAGCTAAAATTAATAACAAGACAGTACCTGTTGCTCAAGACTTATCAAAGTATCCTTCGAACAAACGAGATATAGCTATTGTGGTATCAAATACAATTCCAGTAGCTGATATTATTTCTGAGTGTAAGCGGGCTGGTGGTGAGCAACTTATTAAAGTTAATTTGTTTGATGTTTACCAAGGTGAAAATATCAAAGAAAATCAAAAAAGTCTTGCTATCAGTTTGATTTTACAAGATAAATCACGTACACTTGAAGAAGAAGATATAACAAACATTGTAAGTAAATGCGTTACTGCTTTACAAAATCGTTTTAAAGCCCTATTAAGAGAATAATAATATGACATTAACTAAAGCTGATATTGCAGATCGTCTTGCCGAAAAATTTACCATTGATCGTCAAGAAGCTAAAGTCCTTGTTGAACTCTTTTTTGAAGAGATTCGAGTGGCTTTGGAAAAAGGGGAGCCAGTAAAATTATCTGGATTTGGTAATTTTTCGGTACGAGATAAAAACTCACGCCCTGGTCGAAATCCTAAAACAGGAGAAAGTGTTGATATCTCAGCTCGCCGCGTTGTTACCTTTAGACCTGGAATTAAATTCAGAGAGCGTGTAGAAAAAAATTTAGTTATTTAATATTAAGTTCTTATTCTGCTTGCTTAATATAATAGCCTTTCTCTTATTAAAAACACTGGAAAGGCTAACTTTTATTTATAAAAATACTTGTATTAATTTTTTAAATAAAGCATAATAGCCATTCTTCAATGGAGGCTCTATGGGTCCTCTTGCAACATTTTTTTGCTCATCAGGTCAGGTCCGGAAGGAAGCAGCCAAGGTAAAAAATATGTGTGTGGGATGTGGCTGATAGAGTCTCCTCCAAGGCGTATTTTATAGTAAATTTATCTATTTTTAAAAATTATAAAT
>NZ_LZGZ01000173.1:0-2277 GCF_001690515.1 Gilliamella sp. Fer4-1
AAAACTTTAGCTGAACAAAATCGACGTCTAATTTATGGCGGTGGCAATAAAGGCTTAATGGGGGTGATTGCCAATGCAGTATTAGAGCATGGCGGCGAGGTCATCGGTATTATTCCGAAACGTTTAGTCGAAGCTGAAACTGCTCATCATGGTATTACACGTTTAGAAATAGTTGATAATATGCATCAACGCAAGGCAAGACTTGCAGAGCTTGCTGATAGCTTTATTGCCATGCCTGGTGGAACAGGCACACTAGAAGAAATTTTTGAGGTGTGGACAGCAATGCAAATCGGTTATCATGAAAAACCCGTTGCATTGTTTGATGTAATGGGATTCTGGCAACCCATGCTTAATTTTTTACAGCATGCTGTGGATGAAGGTTTTATTCGAGATAGTTTTTATCAAACATTAATTGTTTCGGAAAATTCGCAATCTTTACTACAAAAAATAGATCACTTTATTGCCAAAGATTTACAACGTTGGGTTAAAAAATAATTTATTCACAATAAAAAACGCCATCAGATGATGGCGCTTTTATTTATATAATTAGATATTAGGCCGTAGCTGTCGTTTCAGTTTGCTCTGGTTGTTTAATAAATGCATATGCCACGCCAGCAATCACAGCACCAACAACAATAGATAACAAATAACCACCAACTGGCTTAACCACACCTGGAATAGCTAAAGCAAATAATCCACCATGAGGTGTCATTAATGTTGAACCAAAGGCTAATGCCATACCACCTGTAATTGCTCCCCCAATGATACAACATGGGATAACACGTAATGGATCGCGTGCAGCAAATGGAATTGCGCCTTCTGATATAAAGCATAAACCTAATACCAAAGACGCCTTACCACTTTCTTGTTCAGCTTTAGCAAACTTCTTGCTAGCAATTAGAGTTGCTATACCCATCGCTAAAGGAGGAACCATACCGCCTGCCATAACGGCTGCCATTGGCGCATAAACTTGAGAGGAAATTAGACCAGTACCAAATGCATAAGCAACTTTATTAATTGGTCCACCCATATCAGTACACATCATACCACCTAAAACTGCCCCTAAAATAACTGCATTTGCTGTACCCATTGAATTTAACCATTCCGTTACAATTTTCATTATCCATGAGATTGGTGTACCCACAATATACAGCATCACAAGACCAGTAATTAATGTTGCAAATAGAGGCACAATTAAGATTGGTTTTAATGCTTCTAAAGTGCTCGGTAATGGTAAATACTTTGTAATTGAGTGTGCAAGGTAACCAGCAAAGTAACCAATAATGATACCACCTAAAAATCCTGCACCGGTCGAGACTGCTAGTAATCCACCGACAAGCCCTGGAGCAAGCCCGGGTCTATCAGCAATGGAATAAGCAATATACCCCGAAAGCAGTGGCACCATAAGTGAGAAAGCAAGCCCTCCAATTTGTGCTAAGTGTGGTTCACCAATTAACTTTTGCACGCCATCGACCATTTCAAATGAACCAAAGGCAAATGAAAGTGCAATAATTAGACCACCTGCAACTACCATTGGTAACATATAAGATACGCCAGTTAATAGATGTTGATAAACGCCTTTTTTCTCATTGCTTGATTTAGCTATTGAAGCGCTTGTTGTCGGTTGATAAACTGTTGCTTCTTCAAATGCTTTATCAAATTCTTGGGCGGTCTTTTTAAGTGCTGGACCAGTTTTAGTACGATATAGTTTTTTGCCAGTAAACTTACTTAAATCAACATCAATATCACAAGCAGCAATTACCACATCAGCAGAAGCAACCTCTTCAGGTGTTAATTCATTGCCGACACCAACCGAACCACGAGTTTCGACTTTACACCACCAACCGCGTTTTTTTGCTTCTTCTTCAATAGCTTCAGCTGCCATAAAAGTATGTGCAACCCCTGTTGGGCAAGCGGTAACAGCCACAATACGTTTTACGCCTGTATTATTATTTGCTGTAGGAGCAGCTTCTGTTGGTTGTTGATAAACCGTTGCTTTACTTGGTGCGTCGGTTAAAATTTGTTTTGGATCAGCAAAAATTTGATTTAAATCATTAACAACATAAACTTTTTTGCCAACAACAGATATATCACTGATAGCTCCAGATCCAACTCCAATCACCACATCAGCAGATGTTGCACTATCAACCACATTTAAATTTAATACATGCGCAGCTAAAGCCAATTCAGCTTTAGCTAAACGTCCATTAACTGGCCCTGTATTATTACCTTCAATAATATATATATTCATGAATACTCCTTATGCAGCAATTATTT
>NZ_LZGZ01000174.1:0-2599 GCF_001690515.1 Gilliamella sp. Fer4-1
TTTTAACTGCTCATCGTTAGCATTTAATACTTTTTTTAACGTTCTATAATCACGATTTGCTAATAAATCTAAATAATTATCAATAATTAATTTAACAAGTGGTGGCGACACTAAATGTTGAGTTTGAATAGACAAACACTCCTGCAATGTTCTTGCACCAACACCAATGGGATCAAAATTCCATATTCTTTTTAATACGGCTTCAACTTCAGCTAATTCAATTTCATCATTACCTTGTTCTTCAAGTATTTCTTCAGTTGAAACAGTTAAATAGCCTCGTTCATCAATAGCTTCAATAAGGGAAACGGCAATCGCCCGATCAATTTCACTAAAAGGAGTTAGCTCAAGTTGCCACTCTAAATAATCATGTAGCGTTTCGTGGGTTTCGCCCTGATAAATAGGCAATTCATCATTGCGATAATCGGAATTAGTACCAGATGGGGTCCCTGCGGTATAAATATCATCTAAAGATGCATCAAGTGGAATATTGTCAGGAATTTCTTGGCTATCTAAGGCTTCACGCGTATCAATATGTTCAATTTCATCATTTTGTTTAACGCTAATTTCATCATATTGATCGGCAATTTCCAGTAATGGATTATTTTCAAGTTCAGTTTGAATTTCTTGCTGTAATTCTAAAGTTGACAACTGCAATAATCGGATCGCCAATTGTAATTGTGGCGTCATAGATAATTGTTGAGAGACATTCAGTTGTAAACTGGGTTTGCTCATAATCTGAACTCATTTCCTAAGTAAACACGTTTTACATCTTCGTTACTTAAAATGCTACTCGGTGTACCTTCTGCAATTAAATGACCTTTACTAACAATATAAGCTCGCTCACAAACATCTAGTGTTTCACGAACATTATGGTCAGTTATTAAAACGCCCAGCCCACGATCACGTAAATGCTTGATGATATTTTTAATATCTATTACCGAAATCGGATCCACTCCAGCAAAAGGTTCATCAAGCAAAATAAATTTAGGATTAGCGGCTAATGCCCTTGCTATTTCAACTCGGCGCCTTTCACCTCCAGATAGCGATTGCCCTATGCTGTCACGGATATGGGTAATATGAAACTCTTCAAGTAATTCTTCAGCACGGTCTATTTTTTCTTTTTTATCAATATCTTTCCGTGTTTCTAAAATTGCCATAATGTTATCAATTACAGACAATTTTCTAAAAATTGAGGCTTCTTGCGGTAAATAGCCAATCCCTTTTTGTGCTCGTTCGTGTAACGGTAAAATGCTAATATCATGATCATCAAGATAGATTTTTCCTGCATTTAAGGTCACAATACCAACCACCATATAGAACGTCGTCGTTTTACCGGCACCATTTGGTCCTAATAGCCCAACAATTTCGCCAGAATTAACAGTTAAGCTCACATCTTCAACTACACGTCGTTTTTTGTATACTTTAGCTAAATTTTCCGCTTTTAAAATTGACATTTTATTTGTTCATCTCTTTAACTTGGCTTGGGATGATAGTGCTTTTTACCCGTCTATTTTTACCTGGTTGAGCAAATATTTGCTGTTTTTTAATATCATAAGTAATCAGATCACTAACAATATGATTATCTTGTTGAAATAATTCGGCATGACCTTGTAGCACAATATTATTTTGTTTTACATTATAAATTACTTGCGCTGACTGCCCTGTTACGATCTTATTTTTTTTCGGTAAAATTTGCTTATAACTTACAGGATTACCATAAGCCGTGATTTTTTGTTTTTCTGCGTTTTGCATATCAGTGATTACAACTTTATCAGCTTTTATCGTTAAACCATCTTGAACAATAACAACGTTACCAATAAATGTAATCTTATTATTTTCAATATCAATCTGCTGATTATCAGCATCAATCGCAACAGGTTTGTTATCGGCAAAAATTTTTGAACTTTCTGATTGCGTAATAGATTCATTTGCAAAACTACTTAAAGAGATAGGTAGCAATAAAATTAATGAAAAAACAACTTGTTTTAGCGAACTCATATTTTATTTTGCCTCAGTATTATAATATGTTTTTACATTTTCAAGTATATTAGCTGTTTTTGCATGTAAATCCCCAGCTAACCCAACACCTGTTGAATAAAATCCCACCCCATTAATAATGACAGGATCTTTTGATGTCACTATCTGTGAAGTTAAATCAACCACTGCATTATCTGTTTTTACTTGTTTTAATTGGGCTTCTTGTGTCAAATTATCTAACTGCACATCAGTATAAAGGTAAAGAAGTTTATCATTAGTCAGCTCTGCTTTCTTCGCTTTTATATGCCATGTAGCGACATGATTTTGATCATAAAGAGTCAAATTAGGCAAATCAAATGCTGTTTTACCGGCATCATCAAAATATCTAACATTGCTTGATTCGATTTTATATACAAGTTCGCCAGATAAGTCGTAAATATCTGTTAACATGTCATCACTTTGATAAATCGGCTTATCTGATGTATTTTTAGCTGATTGGCTTATTGCCTCATCTCCTTTTTGATAATTGTAATAAGCACCAATAACAATGACGAGAAGTAAAAAACAGATCAGATTTTTTTTATTCATAACATATGTTAATCACATTAATAAGAAATTATTA
>NZ_LZGZ01000175.1:0-7090 GCF_001690515.1 Gilliamella sp. Fer4-1
AAGTAGCAATAATGATATCAATTACCCAAGGTGAGCTTAGCATAGTAATAATGTTAGCCAGCAGTATAATAAATGCCAACACAAAGGCAATGCCACTAAATAACACTTCTGTAATTAAATATGGTTTAAGTGGTGTAATGTGTGTGTTTTCGATTTTAAAATATTGCGTTAATAAATCTAATTGGGTGAGTTTAATTAGATTATGGGCATCAGCATTAATTAATGAAATAGCAATATTTTCTTTGTTGATACTGCCTGATTTATAAAAGCAGACTTTTTCCCAAATAAGTTTCTTTTTGATGTTATTTAAATAATCCATTTGATATTTTGAGTGAGGTACTTTTTCTAAAATATCTGCATACTTAATGATATTATCAAAATTTTCATTTTTAGTTCGTTTTTTGTAGATAAATGCAACCAAAGACAGAACAAAGATAATTACCAAATTGAACCAGTTAGCATAAAGTAATTCAGAAGGGTTCATTTAACATATTCTCGTTAATTTATCGTAGTGTAATTGTAACTTATATTGGATAAGAGCGGTATCGATTCTATATCATAATGTAAATAAAAAAGCCCATAAGTGTTGTTTTTTAGTAAATGCCGTCCTTTTGCTATTTTATGGGTTGACATCTGTTTGCTAAAGGCGTATAAATTCCCCCGCCTTTTAAGCTTTTCTTTCTTTTTAGCTATTACATAAGTTAAAAATAAGAGTAAAGAAAAGTTGAAATACAAAGTGTAGAGTTCAATTTACAGGAGAAATATGGACACTCAATCGGATCACCCCAAAATGAGGGGCGATAAATTTAAACACATCATTATCGGTTAATGAACCTGTCTGAATCATCATTTTTTCAGTTCACAAACCGAAATTGATAAAACGGTAACGGTGAACGATATGCATTTTTTTACACGCTATCACACAAATTCAAAACATCAATGCGCGCAAGGCTTAATACTGCGTGTTTTACACCTTTCAGAAAAACACTTAGAACCACCGAGTTGTATCTAAATTCTTAATTAATTCTATTGGCTAATTTAATGCTCAGCATTGGCTGTACAAATTAGCAGCACAAGTTAGCTGCAAAAAATAGCTTATGGGCTAATTTTGTTATTCACTAAATTTTAGCTTATCACAAAATTCAGTTACTTATCGTTACTTAGTAACAATGAGTAGGCATACTTTTGCCAAAATTATGAATATAGGTACGTAAGATGACAAAAAATACATCACAACATAAAATACAAAATAGTGTAGATATCAAAGCTATCAATGAAGCTCAAAGTAGCCTCGATAGTATTTTATCTAAATTTCAATCAAGCCTTTCAGGTTTAACGCAAGAAAGTGCAAAATCAAGAATTGAAAAATACGGTAAAAATGAAGTCGCACGAGAAAAAGCCCCCTCAATTTTAGTGCAATTATTAATGGCATTTAATAACCCATTTATATTTGTATTATTAGCGTTGGCCTCTGTTAGTTTTGTGACTGATTTCTGGTTGCCTTTGCAAAATGGCGAAGAAACGGATTTAACAGGGATTATTATTATTCTAACAATGGTGTCACTAAGTGGATTATTACGTTTTTGGCAAGAATTTAGATCAAACAAAGCTGCTGAAGCGTTAAAGTCAATGATTCGCACAACAGCGACCGTGTTGCGCCGTGCACATAAAGATATAAGCCCAGAACGCATTGAAATTCCATTAAGTGAAATTGTTCCCGGTGATATTGTTTATTTATCTGCTGGTGACATGATCCCTGCGGATATTCGATTGATTGAATCGCGAGATTTATTTGTTAGCCAAGCTGTTTTAACGGGTGAATCAATTCCTGTTGAAAAGTACGATACATTAGGTGCTGTTACGCAAAAAACAACTGATAATATTGAAGCATCCAATATTAGTAAAGATAATTTACTTGATGTAAATAACATCTGTTTTATGGGAACTAATGTCGTAAGTGGCACTGCGACGGCTATTGTCGTTGCGACTGGTGCTGATACACATTTTGGATCATTAGCAAAATCGATTGTAGGATCTCGTGCTGAAACCTCGTTTGATCGAGGGGTTAATAGTGTTAGCTGGTTACTTATTCGATTTATGTTAATTATGGTGCCAATCGTCTTTTTTATTAATGGTTTTTCAAAAAATGATTGGGGTGATGCTGCACTTTTTGCTTTAGCGGTAGCTGTTGGCTTAACGCCTGAAATGTTACCAATGATTGTGAGTGCCAATCTAGCAAAAGGTGCCGTTGGCATGGCAAAGCGCAAAGTGGTTGTTAAACGGTTAAATGCCATTCAAAATTTTGGCGCAATGGATATTTTATGTACCGATAAAACTGGCACTTTAACACAAGATAAAATCATTTTAGAACATCATCTTGATATCAATGGTCAAGTTGATTCATCGGTTTTAGAACTTGCTTGGCTTAACAGCTATTATCAAAGTGGTATGAAAAACTTGATGGACAAAGCGATCATTCGTTTTACTGAAGAAAAGACCAATATGAAAAGGGTTGGGGTGGGTTTATATAAAAAAATTGATGAATTACCGTTTGATTTTGTGCGTCGCCGTTTATCAGTTGTTGTACAAAATGGTGGTGATAACCATTTAATGATTTGTAAAGGCGCAGTTGAAGAAATGTTATCTATAGCCAGTTATGTTTATGAAAATGGTGAATATTTACCATTAGATGACAACCGCAAACAAGCGTTAATTGCCTTAGCTCATGATTATAACAAAGAGGGGTTTAGAGTTTTAGCTGTGGGTGTTAAGGATATTCCCGCTAGCGATACAAAAGCGCAATACACAGTACAAGACGAAACCGCATTAGCAATTCGTGGTTTTTTAACCTTTTTAGATCCACCAAAAGAAAGTGCACTTGAAGCCATTTCGGCATTAAGTGAACATGGTGTGGGAGTTAAGGTTTTAACTGGCGATAACGAAATTATCACCATTAAAGTGTGTCGCGAAGTCGGTTTAGAGCCAGGTGTTCCGTTGCTAGGCACTGAAGTTGAAAAAATGGACGATGCGGAACTGAAAATACAAATCGAGCAACATACTATTTTTGCTAAATTAACGCCATTGCAAAAATCAAGAATTATTCGATTATTGCAAGAAAACGGACATACCGTTGGCTTTTTAGGTGATGGTATTAATGATGCACCAGCATTACGTGATGCGGATGTTGGCATTTCGGTTGATACCGCAACGGATATTGCCAAAGAATCCGCAGATATCATCCTGCTTGAAAAAAGCTTAATGGTATTAGAAGAAGGTGTAATATGTGGACGTGAAACTTTCGGCAATATCATGAAGTATTTAAACATGACAGCGAGCTCGAATTTTGGCAATATTTTTTCAGTATTAGTTGCTAGTGCGTTTTTACCATTTTTACCTATGCTAGCAATACATTTACTAATTCAAAACTTGCTGTATGATATTTCACAACTCTCATTACCATGGGACAAAATGGATGATGAGTTTTTACAAAAACCGCGTAAATGGGATGCGCTAAATATTAAACGTTTTATGATTTGGATTGGACCAACATCATCTATTTTTGATATTACAACCTATGCACTAATGTGGTTTGTTTTTAGTGCTAACAGTGTTGAAGCGCAGTCACTATTTCATTCAGGCTGGTTTATTGAAGGGTTGTTGTCACAAACTTTGGTTGTGCACATGCTGAGAACACAAAAAATTCCATTTGTGCAAAGCACAGCAGCATTTCCTGTGATTGTGATGACATTGCTAATTATGGCTGTGGGTATTTATATCCCGTTTTCTCCATTGGGTGGATTAATTGGGTTACAGCCATTACCGTGGTCATACTTTCCATGGCTTTTAGCAACCTTGTTTAGCTATTGCTGTGTTGCACAATTGATGAAACGTATTTATATCAAACGTTTTGGTCAGTGGTTCTAATTGTTAGAAACAGCTAGGCGATGTTAACATCGCTTAGCGATTTTAAAACTCATATAATAAAATCGTATTAAAAACTACTTTATTAGCCCTATAATTATAATTAAAAGGAAATAATCTATGAAAACACCACATAAAAATTTAATAATGTTAATTAAAAGCCGAAAACAAAAAAAGACACAGCAGCAATTACAAGCTAAATAATTAGTGCAATGAATTAAGTTTACATATAATAAAAAAACCCCAAACAATTGGGGTTTTTATTTAATCTTTTAATGTAATAAAAGTCTATTTTTTCAATTCGTGATGAACTGTGCTCAATTATAAGTTTAAATGAGTATCAGACGCTTTTCTTAAAATTTCATAAATTTCGTCTTTAATTTTAAGCTTTTGCTTTTTTAATGCCTCTATAGTTTCGGCCGTATTGACAATAATGCCGGACTCAATGTTTTTAATTTTTTGATCTAACTCATTATGTTGATCGAATAATTTTTGAAAACGTAAATCAGTATTTTTTAATTTAGAAATGATTTCTCGGTATTCTGGAAACATAATGCCTCCTTATAATAGGTTGGATAGAATAATAACAATAGCAGCTATTGCTAATTCAGAATACAATATTATTGGTTGGATTAATAGAAAAATTGCACAAATGGCTACATTGTTTTGTTATTTATAATAAAACAGTTTGAATTATAAATTAAATCACAAATTTAATCATAAAGTTACTAAAGGGGTACCGCATGAGTGAGTCGATTGTAATTGCCAAAAGCCATGGCAAAGATTTATCTGTTATTGCTGCATTGGCTAATCGTCATGGTTTAATTACTGGTGCAACAGGCACGGGTAAAACAGTAACATTACAAAAAATGGCTGAAGGTTTTTCAAAAATAGGTGTGCCAGTTTTTCTTGCTGATGTTAAAGGTGATTTAACGGGGATTGGCGAAAAGGGCATACTATCTGAAAAACTACAGGCTCGTTTAGCCAGCATTGAGGTTGATAATTGGCAACCAGACGCATCACCAATTGAATTATGGGATGTGTTTGCTGAAAAGGGCATTCCCGTTCGTAGTACCGTGTCAGATATAGGGCCGATTCTACTTGGTCGATTACTCGACTTAAATAATGTTCAATCAGGTGTGTTACAACTGATATTTAAAATTGCTGATGATAAAGGACTATTATTAATTGATTTTAAAGATCTTCGAGCATTAATTCAATTTGTAGGCGATAATGCTAAACAATTTACTACGCAATATGGTAATATTTCGCTATCATCAATTGGAGCAATCCAACGTAGCTTATTTACACTAGAACAACAAGGCGCTGAGTTTTTTCTTGGCGAACCAATGCTGGATATTCAGGATTTAATACAAGTTAACGCTCAAGGTCGTGGCATTATTAATATTTTATCGGCTGAAAAATTATATAGCTTACCCAAATTATATTCTGTCTTTTTATTATGGTTATTGTCAGCGCTTTTTGAGCATTTACCAGAAGTGGGGGATCTTGATAAACCAAAACTTGTCTTTTTTTTTGATGAAGCACATTTACTTTTCAATAATATTTCACCAGCATTACTAGAAAAAATAGAACAAGTTGTGCGCTTAATTCGATCTAAAGGAGTCGGAATTTATTTTGCTTCTCAGAACCCGAGTGATATTCCTGACACAATCTTGGGGCAATTAGGCAATCGTGTACAACATGCTTTGCGTGCATTTACACCGAAAGACCAAAAAGCCGTTAAAATAGCTGCTCAAACCATGCGTGCCAACCCAAGTTTTGATACGGAAAAAGCAATAATGGAATTAGGTGTTGGTGAAGCGCTTATTTCATTTCTAGACGAAAAAGGCCGTCCAAGCATAGTTGAACGTGGCTATATTATTGCCCCAGGTTCAAAGATGGGGGCAATGGTGCCAGATAAGTTATCATTAATTGTTCATCAATCTCATCTTTATAATAAATATGCGCAAATGCTAGATCGTCAATCTGCTTATGAATTATTGAAAAATGGATTTTTGTTAGATAGCCTGCCTAGCCAAAATACGAATAGTAACGAGGCCAAAACAGAAGAGGTAAGCAATAAACAAAATCACGGTGGGTTGATTGATTTTTTTAGTACACTTCTTTTTGGCAAGCAAGGTCCAAAAGGTGGGCAACATGATGGTGTGGCTCAGAAAATAGTCAAAAGTACAACTAGGCAAGTCGTCAATCAAATCGGTAAACAGATCACCCGTGGTATATTAGGTGGTTTTAAAAAATAATTAACTTAAGTTTATTATTCCCAAAATTTAGCAAAAGGAGAGTTTGATGTTAAAAATGTTTATAGATTGGTATAAAAAACGTTTTAGCGATCCGCATGTTGTGTCGTTAATGGCTGTGATTGTTGGCTTATTTATTATCATCTATTTTTTTAATAAAATTCTTCTGCCTGTTTTGATTGCTATTGTACTGTCGTATTTACTTGATAGGCCAATTAACTTTTTGCATAAAAAAAACATACCAAGAACGCTGGCTGTTGTGATGGTATTGTTGTTTTTTTTAATGATTGTTTTAGTTGGCTTTATGATTCTATTACCATTAATTTGGCAGCAAAGTATTAGCTTAATCACTAATATTCCGAACATGCTAAATTTCGCTAACAATTTCATTACTACATTGCCAGAGCACTATCCTGAATTAATCGATGTTGGTTTATTTGATTCGATTATCCAAGGTGTTACTAACAAAGTTGTGCAAACAGGTAATTCGTTATTACAATTTTCTATTGTGTCTTTATTTGGGCTGGTTTCGATTACAATTAATGCGGTATTAGTGCCAATAATGATGTTTTTTTTATTAAAAGACAAAGCCAAAATTTGGGGGTATTGCTCAAAAATTCTACCTAAAAATCGTACAATTTTAAACAGAGTTGCAGCGGAAATGGATATGCAAATATCTAATTATATTGTTGGTAATGTTTTACATATCATTATATTGACCGTATGTGTTTATATTCCTTTTTGGTACTTTAGTTTAGATTATGGACTATTATTAGCTGTACTTGTTGGATTATCTGTGTTAGTGCCTTATGTTGGTATTATTATTTCAAGTATTCCTGTTGTATTAATTGCGCTGTTCCAATGGGGATTGACTACTGAATTTAGCTATTTGCTATGCTTCTATATTT
>NZ_LZGZ01000176.1:0-8763 GCF_001690515.1 Gilliamella sp. Fer4-1
ATATAGATATTTGTTTTATTTAAACTTATATCTGCTATTAAATTCTACCAAATTTTTCTAATTTTTAAAGAACATTAACTTATTGATTTTTAATAGGTAAAAATGATACTAAGCGTAGCCCATCAAGATCTACCGGAACTCTTCTATTTGTACCATAGGTTTGAAAATCAAATCCTGATTCAGTATTAGTCGCCCAAGCAAGGACAACATTACCGTCTTCTGCGAGTTTAACAATTTGTTGCCATATCATTTCTCTTATCGGTCTTGATATATCACCAATATAAACCCCAGCCCTAATTTCAAGTAACCAAATGGCTAAACGGCCTCGTAATCGAGCTGGAACATTTTCAGTTACAACAACACACATACTCATTATTAGCGACGCCTAAAACCGCTATCGGCAAGAGATTGAGGTTCGGGAATAGCGGGAGGTTGAACATTGTCTGGAGGTGGCGGTGGTTCAATGCCGCCGGCTGACAGAACTTCTTCAATAAGAGGAATTAATGTTGCTAATGTTTTCTGGCTTCTAAAAATTTCGCGACACGCAATTCTAACTTCGCGATCAGGATCGCTCTTGTTCTTTGCGGCGATTTCGAAAGCTTTGGGAACGACAGTATCAAATTTAATAATATCAGCAATATCATAAACAAATGATAGTGGCTTGCCACTATGCACAAAGCCAATTGCTGGAGCATAGCCTGCTGCCAAGACAGCGGCTTCCGTAATGCCATATAAGCAAGAGGTGGCTGCACTTATACATTGATTAATGGTATCGCCTTTTTGCCAATCTTTGGGATCATACTTTCGCCCATGCCATTTTACGTTATAACGTTTAGCCAATAAAGAATAGGTTTCTCGCACTCGTGCGCCTTCAATTCCTCGTAATTGTTCAATCGAACGACGACTAGGTGCAAGTTCACCAAATCGCAATTCAAACATCTTTTTAACCACTTTTAAACGTAAATTATCATCTAAAGCCAATTTAGCTTGATAAAGCAGTTTGTCAGATCTTGCTCCACCGGGTTGACCTGATGAATACATTCTTACGCCAGCTTCACCAACCCAAACTAGCAAGGTTCCGACCGTTGCTGCTAACTTGACTGCGGCATGTGAAACGCGAGTTCCAGGCTCAAGCATTATGCATGCTATAGAGCCTACTGGAATATGTGTTCTAATACCTGTTTGATCGATTAATACAAATGCCCCATCTAAAACATCAATTTGTCCATATTGTAAAAAAATCATTGAGGTTCTATTTTTTAAAGGAATAGGATTAAGAGGAACATAAACCATAGCACCCCATCCTATTGATAATGTTTTATCAAAAATAAGCCACAACCAAATCCTTTACTTTTACCAATACCTCGATAAATTGTGTTCAAAAACAATTCTGTATCCGTCACCGTTAACACCCCTTGATAATCAACGGTGCTATAAGTAATCGGTTTAAGATCATTTCTTTTACTAAATTGCTGTTGGTTATAACTGGTTACCGTGCAATTTACTTGTTGATCATCCGTTGTTAATAATGAAAATCCTCTGGTTTCACTCTGTTTTATTAACCAGTTGATTGCTGCATCATGTTGTCGGATTTTTATCTCTTTTGAGCTTAAACCTTGTTGTTTTGCTAGATATTTAGCATTCATCATTACATCACTACGTTTACCATTTTTAAATACCACAGGATTAGCTCGTAAGGAAAAAATCAATCTCATTCCAACAGTTAATTTGGGTTGATATGGTTTAGTTTCTATTGAAAATAGATCATGATTTGAAAGTGGCTCGGTTTCCGATAATAAATAGTATTGATAACCTTTACCTATTTGTTCCTCATGGAATAAAAAGGCGCGTTTATCTTGATTAGGGAAGAGTTGCCATAACCATTGATGAATTGCATAAGGTCCCGAATTTTGCATTTTCTGATGTAAAACATCATGAAGCCGATTCAGTTTTAACGTAACTCGAGAAAAATACATCTATTCACTCCCTTTTAAATTGCCTGAAAACTGCTGACGGTTAATAAATTGCCATCGATGACGATTTATTGGTTGATCTTGTCGGCACTGAATTTTAATGACATCAAATCGATCTTCTTGATTATTCTGTTCCCAATAATATTCATCCGCAGTGCCTTGTAATAATTTATTGATAACAGGATCTTGACGATGGCAATCTTGGTAATGTTTATCGGCAAAAATAAAAGCATCGCTCAATGTTCCTTGGCACAAGATAGGCGATAATGGCAGTGATAATGGTGAGTTTTTTCTGCCTGCATATAATGGAAAAACGGGCTTAAGTAATGCTTGTTGTATTTGCTCTAAACGATAGGGCGCCTTGTCGGTTTCAGACATGACAATTTGATAATAAACGTCATTATAATATTCACGCTGTGATAATAAGGTTTCTAGCTCAAGAGGGCTTTTTCGTATTTCGTCAAAACGGGTATGCCATACTTGCTTTTTGTTCGCTTTAGGTGCTTGTACCGTTTGAAAATCTCTAAACCAACTATTATTAGCAATAAAAGGACGAATAGCAAAATGATAATGCAAATTAAAGTTATCAATTTGTTTATCATCACGCCTTATACCAAGTGCAGCAGCCACTATTCCTAATAAAGCCGAACGTGAAGGGATGATATTGCTGTGGCGAACTTCACCAACAGCCGGTTCGCCCCATGAGGTAAAAGGGGCATAAATCTGAAAAATAAGATGGTTTATCATCTTGTCCGCTCTCCTATTTTTGCGCAACAAAATCTAATGCCGCGCTCAGTGTTCCTTCTCCTGTTTCACTGTTGAGAATATAGCGGCTATCGGCACATTGCCCATACACTTTATCAAATTTATCACGTTGCTCTTCTAAACGAGTAATCGCATCATTCACCATATCTTGGCCACGAATTGGGTTAAAATAGGCCACAGCTAAAGAGCGCGGTTGTTGGGAGCCTTTTTCTATTAATAGATAAGAGGTATATGCTCTTGAGGCAAAACTGTTTTGCATACCAGTTGGAGCCACTTTTGTTGCCGATTCAGTTAAAGCTTTTAAGTTTTTTTCTACTAATGCCTCATCACCATTTAAATTCTCTAGTAGTAAATCACGGCTGATACAAACATAGGTGTAAAATAGTGCTGAAGCAAATTCTCGCTGATTCAGATGTGCAGAACCTGCGTTAACATCGTTATTATTTAAATCATCAACAGCAGTAAAGAAATCATTTTCTATCGTAACCGTACTTACACCTAATGCGTGAGAAACTTGGCACGCTGCTTCAATATTAAATGCTGGCCTCTCTGCTAACATTCGTCCAAATAATGCCACATCAACACTACTATTTTCTTTACGCAGTAATTTCACTTCATCATCGCTAGGTTCACGTTTTTCACTAATCAATAATTCCACTAATTGCTCGATTGCTTGTTGCTCGTTATTGCTAATATGCACCAATTGTTCAATATCTAGGCTAGCTAATGGATCTTTAGATGATTTTTCATTTTTTACTTTACCAAACTGGCTCGCTATTTTGATGGCACTTCCTTTAGCAATCTTTTCAGGAATACCACTCTCAATCATTGGCGTATATACCCAATCTCGAGCCAAACGACGTGAGCGAACACCAATATGATCGCTTAATGATTGATAAAAAAAGTCCGAGGTTCGCCAAGCTCGCTTTAAACTTTGTGATGAGATACGTAAACGATCGGTGTTGCCCATTTTGGCTGTTTTTGGTCGCCCTAAATCATCACGGTTTAAATTTGAAGGCGCATAAGCAGTTAATAAGTGTAATTGAATAAATGTAGTCATGATGATTATTCCTTAGAATTATTTTTTGTTGAAAAATAGTCCATTGCCCAACGAAAAGAAAGGCGTTCAAACGGATTAGTTTTAGCTGATGAATTATGCTTATACTCTCGCTCATACCACTCTTGCATCCATAAAAAGATGCCGTCGGCAAGTGAAATAAGGTTAACACCTTTTTCGCCACGTATTTTTACCGCACGAATTAAGCGACGACAAAATTCTTCAGGGTTTTGGCTTGCTAAAAGTTGTTGAAACCGTAGAGAAGATAAGTAGTTACGTTCACTGCCTTTTATTTTTTCACTTAATTGTGCGGCAAATGGGGCTTTGTCATTATTAGCTTCAGCAAAAGCAGCGGCATTGACAAATATCTGTAGTGCTTGATACTGAACATCCGTTTGCGCCAATTTACTATCGTTATGAATAAGCGCCTTGGCTAAAATCATATAGCCTTCTTGTAAGATTATAAATTCAGATAGTGCATTCCGACGTAATTCTGCTCGCAATTTACGTCCATTGTAGCTAATACCATTAAATGTACATTGCCTTAGCTGCAACATAGAAAACCACTCATCGATGATCTTTTTATGGTTATCATTTAAGATCATCAGCTTTTTTTGGATAGTGCCTGACATGTTGTTCTCCCCTACATGCAAACAAGACGATTTGTTATTTTTAATCTTTTTGATATTTCTCAGTTTATTAAAATCTTTAATTAATTTGTCTCTTGCGGTGATTTTTTCAGAACTAATCATTAGTTGATCTGGGTCAGCAAAAGCAGCTTTATCATAAACTTGTGTGATATATTTCAATAAGGTATTGGTCCAATCGAATAACAAAGGAAAGCGACCATTTGGGTTGTCTTTCTCTTCAATCAATTTTTTAATATATTGATAAAAAGGCGTTTCAGTTTCCTTCCAATAAGCGATATCAACGGTGCTTGATTGCTTGTTAATACTACTCATCGCTTTACGGAGTATTGGCAAGGTATCTTTGCTGAAATCTAGCGCAAGTGTTATTAGTTCTTTAATATCGCTATCCAAATCATCAAATATTGCATAAACAGGGAAAGTATGTTCATACCAACAACGAGCCTTCATATTGTCAAAATCATAACCAAAACACCAAAGATGATATTTTTCTGAAGCTCTCAATCCACGTGAATAATGAACTGCAACTAATCGGGCTGACTGAGTTTCGTCACTGGTACTCACCATACCTAACCAATCACGATAAATTAATCCTCCCGGTTGGCCTTTAATCGCAATCGGTTCCCCCGTTTTACTGTCGGTTCGATAAGGTGATAACGGATGTCGCCAATTTTTATATTGGACGCCGTAATTTTTTGTTTGATACTGACTAATAAGCTCGGGCGATTTTTCACCACAAAGGTCACAATCGCCTTGCGTGGTATTTTCAAAATCAAGCTCAATGCGGCGAGGCATCCCACAATATGCTTGACAGCAATTAGCTTGCTCAGGGAATACACTTAAATTTTTGGGTGGTTCGCTAGTTACTGTTTTGTTTAACCACGGGAAGACAGTTTCATCATAATGTTGAGGTTTTTCGTCATCATCGAGAGGCATCACATTTAGCCATAACTTTTTCCATAATGGTGTTGATGTATCGAGTGCAGGCATCATTAAAGTGGTAATCGGCCCACCGCCTCGCAAACTAACGCGGTGCCCTTGTCCTCCCGATGGCGCATTAGTTTGTAAAGTAAACAGTGCCATAACGGCACAATGTGGGCAGATCGCTTTGACAAAATCACGTTTGATAAAATGGTCAGTATTTTTCTTTAATGCGTTTTCACCCGGTGCTTCAACCAATAAGCCCGATATTGGTACTTTATTACCATCTAATGGCGTAAAATCTTGCATAAATGCCGGTTTATGTTCACCAAATTGCATGGCCTGTTTAGCTGGTTTGAATGCTTCATCTAATTGTGCTTGAGTAATACCTTCATGCCAATATTCTAACCATTCATCATTATCTTCAGGAGAAAAAGTGGTTTGTAGCAAACCGATAAGAAATTGGTATGCAGCACCTTGGAAGTCAGGTCTAAAATAGGCCAAATCGGAGATGGTTTCGTCAGCAATTTGGCTAGGCTTAATTTTACTTATTTGACCATTAAAATGTCTCACGGGGATCCATTTTTCGTCTAGAAGAGATAAACAGAACAAAACTCACTCCTTTTTATTTTATTGGCAATTTTAAATAAAATAAAACGATAAAGCGAAAACTAACTGTTTAGCTTATCGTTTTTAATTTGTTTTTTTATTTATCTTCAAAGCTATTCTTTTTCACTTTAAAATTGAAACAAAAATATTGAATTTCTATATCTGTTGCTTTTTGCTTGTTTTTACAACAAAAGCACATTTTTAAAAATGTACTTAAGATTGTCTTTGCTAAATAAAACAATATGTTAAATATTTTCATGATTATTTTTCTCTTTTAAAAAAATGATTATATTGAATAACATTAGCAAAGCTGATATAATTAGCGAACTCTACTTCTGCAAGTATAAAATGCAGCGCTAAAACTTAGCTAGCTGAATAGCGTGTTATTAATTTAACATTCTAGCTTAGTTGAGTCAACAAAAATAACAAGATAGTAAATAAAAATTAAAATAAACAATTAATCATAATAAAATAGCTCATCTTATCAAATAGTTCCCTATATGAATAGGGATAAACCAATAGTAAATAATAATTATAATCAGTTCCCCACTCTCGTGGGGATTTTTATTTTATAGCCAGATAACCTGGATCAGGTTCAACGCACTTTCTGCCTAGGCTATTACATGAAAAACCGATATCATGCATGACTTTAATTTGACTGCTTCAATAGCTTAGTGTTTATAATATTGCATAAGATACTAACCACTCGAAACATCAATTACATAATAATGTTACACACATTGAGAAATGTTATGATTAAAAAAAATAATGATCTAGATAACAGCAACAGTCCATCTGAGCGCCTTGATTCACCTAAAGAACAGTCTTCAATTCTGTCAATCCTTAATAAATTAGTTCCCTTTTCAATGATTTGGGTCAGTTTAGTTTTAATGTTTGGTGTTATTTGTATGTACACCAATGCCATGGGACAAGACGAATTTTATCGCTTTATCTTCTTTTTACGTAGTCCTTTTGCTATTGTGCTCAATAGCATTGCATTGTTGGTTGCTATTTTTCATTCAATCTGTTGGTTTAATTCCATTCCTAAAACGATATTTTTATATCGTACTGCTAAAAAATCACAAGCTTATTTAATTATTATAGGGTTGTGGATAGCAACAATTTTTGTGTCAGCCTATTTGCTGTTATTTATCTTAAGATAAGTGGTATTTAATCAATGAAAAATCAAGAAATCCAAGCTAGAAGCACCAATGGAAAAGTTGTAAAAGGGCTATTTGCGCTAGGGGGTACATGGGCGGCTGTTTTTTATCCCATTGTGCTAATAATTATGATATTTATCATCCCTTTTGGTGATGCAGCAACACGTTCTTATATTCTTAAAATAGCCAATACGGAATTTGGCAAGATCTTTTTATTTTTGATGATTTCACTACCTATCTGGTGTGGATTACAACAAATTTTAACCATTTTGCATAAGTATAATATTCACCCAAAACGCGAAAAACTACTTACTTTTGGTTTAGCATTGGCATGGACAGTTCATGCCATTTATGTCTTATTTATTCGGATATAGCAAGCATTTGAAAATTGCGACAAAATAAAAAGCGTTATTAATCAATTAACGCTTTTTTTATTTTTGGAAACTAATAATAAGTAATTTCGCGAATAATATTAGTTTGTTTGTTATTTTTAAATTTTTTGGCTGTAAGCCAATCGTTTTTTTCATTAAATGTTAAAAATTGAGTGACATAATGTGCTAATTCTTTACCAGCAGATAGATAAGATGTTTCTATAGTTGTTAAACGATGAAGGTTGTTATCATACTGATACAAAAAATCACTCTCGTTTTGCATATTATTACTAAATTGATAGCGCACTTTCGCTAATTGGTGTGTTTGGTATTCAAATGTGTAGGTTGAAGCTCCTTTTTGCTCTTTCCCTGTATATTTGCCATTCTCATCAACTTCTTTGAGTTGCCATTGGACATTTTTATTGATAAGGCAATTATTACTATCGTAAACATAGTTATCGGTTTCAAAAAAAATGAAATCAACCGCTTTTTTAGTCTGTTGTGATACAATAATTTTACCTTGTTCATCAGTATTAAATTGGATAATGCTATTGGTTTTATCTTCGACATCTTCAATAATATTTTCCCAACCCGATTTATTTTTTTGTAGGTGTTCAGAATAGATTCGAACGTTTTTATCTAAATAAAGATCATAATGGCTTTTTATTATTTCTCCGTTAGTATCATATTCTAATGCATGTTTAGCGTTCGTACTGTTAGTTTCAGTAGTTAATTTAGTGGTTAATGTTCTTACCTCGTGTTTAATGCCTTGTATAGGGGAATCAATATAATCAAGGATCTGAAAAATATAGTTATTGGCATTCGCTGTATTTTGAGTAGGATTATCACTACAAGTTAGCGCCATGGCGTCTATTGATGTGAGTGATAAACAGAATGTTAATAAAAAAAATCGTATTTGTTTTTGCATCGTGTTCCTGCTGAATAATTTATTGTATGCTTTTACCTTTTGCCCATTAATAATGCATCATCCCAATTCACTTTTTTACCTTGTTTTTTACTTGATTGGCTGTCATCTTGATGAGTAAATTTTTCTTCTTTGTTTTCATCTATCAACGTGTTACTCGCTCTACGAGGTGGTTTATCTAAAAAAGAAAGTAACTCTTTGGTGTATTCTTCTTCAGGAGAATAGAAAATCTTTTCTCGTGAGCCTTGCTCTATAATTCTACCCTCTTTCATAACAACAACTTGATGACACATTGAGTAAACCAGCGCTAAGTCATGGCTAATAAACAGGTAACT
>NZ_LZGZ01000177.1:0-4996 GCF_001690515.1 Gilliamella sp. Fer4-1
TATACCATTGTCTAATAAACATACAAAATAGAAATAATTTAATTACATTAAAAAAACAACATTATTAACAATAGTTGAAATTGGCTAATTCATCACTAAAAACATGATAGCGCTATTGCTCAGTAGCCTGTTTAGGTCTATATTGAATCAACGCCAATAGGTGCAAAATCTTTAATGCATTGAACGTCGTTATCCTATCAACACTGAAATTTATTACAACACAATTATTATTCCCCCAAAGGAAACAGTTATGCAAAAAAGAGTCAATGAAGTTACTATGCGTGGAGTCCCCATTACTTTGTTAGGTCCCAAAATCAACGTTGGTGACATAGCACCTGATTTTATTGTGCAAGATTTAGTAATGAAACCCATTAAATTATCCGATTTTAAAGGTAAAATCAGAATTATTAATTCGGTACCATCCATTGATACTTCGGTATGTAGTGCCCAAGTTCACCGTTTTAATGTCGAAGCGGCAAAATTAACCGATACTATAATATTTTCAATTAGCCTTGATTTACCTTTTGCATTAAATCGCTATTGTGCTGCTGAAGGCATTAATGCCGTTAGAGTGACGTCAGATCATAAAGACCTTGATTTTGGCCTAAAATATGGCACTGTTATTGAAGAACTACGTTTACTTTCCCGAGCCGTATTTGTTATTGATAAAAATGACAAAATTGCTTATGTTGAATATGTTAAAGAAACATCTTCAGAACCTAATTATGACAAAGCCCTAGCGGCGGTTAAAGCATTAGCATAAATCAAAGCAATAATACATCGCCATCCTCTACAAATAGTGGTGGCGATGATTTACTTTAAGATTTATTTAGAGTAGCTATTTAATAGACAAAATTATTCAGTTATAATCCAATAAAAACATACCTTTTCCATAATCTTAATCATGAATAATAGCATTCCCCGATCTCGCATTTGGTCATCAATTCTTTGCCTTGCATTTGCGGCATTTATTTTTAATACAACGGAATTTGTGCCCGTTGGGCTATTACCTAATATTGCTGAAAGCTTTTCAATGGATGTCGCTCATGCTGGATTATTACTCACCATTTATGCGTGGGCTGTCTCGTTATTATCATTGCCACTCACAGTATTAACGTCAAAAATGGAACGAAGAAAGCTACTCATCCTTTTATTTTGCCTATTTATTGGTAGTCATATTTTAGCTGGATTTGCGTGGAATTTTTACAGTTTGATGGTAGCAAGAATTGGTATTGCTTGTGCTCATGCGGTATTTTGGGCAATTACAACACCACTTGCCGTTCGGTTAGCGCCCAATGGTAAAAAAGCTAAAGCCATGGGCTTTATTGTTATTGGCGTATCGATGGCAACCATTCTAGGCATTCCAATTGGCACCATCATAGGACAACTCGTTGGCTGGCGTGTGACTTTTTTATGTATTGCTGGTATCGCTTTTTGCGTGATGATATTACTACTCCGCTTATTGCCTACTGTACCAAGCATGGATATTATCTCTATCAAAGATATTCCAATGGTATTAAAACGCCCAATACTGCTAAACATTTATCTATTAATAGCCATTATAATTGCTGGCCACTTCACTGCTTATACCTACATTACGCCATTTATGAAAGATGTTGGCGGATTTAATCAAAATGTTATCGTCGCTTTATTGTTAGTAGTCGGTTTTTCTGGCATGATTGGCAGCGTTATTTTTGCAAAATACGCCGAAAAAAATCCAACCGCCATTTTAGTGATCCCTATGTTGTCATTGATCGCTTGTTTATTATCACTTTATGTCTGTTCGTTCACACTTTATACCGCAATCATTCAATGTTTGATCTGGGGGCTTTCGATTACCATTATTGGCATGGTCATGCAAAGCAAAGTCATCGATGCAGCGCCCGATGCAACCGATATTGCCACATCTGTTTATTCAGGTATTTACAATATTGGAATAGGCGGAGGCGCTTTTATAGGTAGTAAAGTATTAATTTTACTATCAACGGAGGATATTGGTTTTGTTGGCGCCGTTTTCGTTATTATTGCGTTGTTATTTTTCTGTCTTTGTTCTAGAAAATTGTGGAATAATAAAACCATTTTATAAAAATCTTAAAGCTCAGAAACAGCATTATTTATTATATAACGCCAATAAATAATGCTGAAAATAACACTCTTACATTATGATTTACTTAAAGACTCTAACTGTTCCCAGCGTTCAAAAGCAGATTCTAATTCGGCTTCTTTGTCGGTCAAAGATTGTAAGATTGGACCTGTAACCTCGTGGGGTTGATTAAAAAAGTCGCTTTGACTAATCTGTGCTTGTAAATCAGCAATGGCTAATTCTAATTGTTCTATTTTGCTTGGTAATTGTGTTAACTCTCGTTGTTCATTATAACTCAGCTTAACCTTCTTTTTAGTGGATTGATCATTGCTTTTGTTATTCGCCGTGCTTAATGTTTTTTTAGGCTGTTTAACATCATTAACTGCCGCTACTTTAACTGGTTGTGCTTGTTGCTGTTGTTGCAGAGCATCGGCATAACCACCGGCATAAATACCAATATGCCCTTTGTCCTCAAAAAACCAACATTGGGTAACCACATTATCAACAAACTGCCGATCATGACTAACTAGTAAGACTGTTCCCTGATAATCATTAACCAACTCTTCTAACAATTCCAGCGTTTCAATATCCAGATCATTGGTCGGTTCATCAAGTATTAATAAATTACTAGGCTTTAAAAATAGTTTAGCCAGCAATAAACGATTACGCTCCCCACCTGATAATGCACGAACAGGTGTTCGGGCGCGTTTTGGTGGGAATAAAAAATCTTGCAGATAACCAAGTACATGACGTGATCGTCCATTAACCATCACTTCTTGTTTACCTTCAGCTAAATTATCCATCACGGTTTTTTCAGGATCGAGCTCTAACCGATATTGATCAAAATAAGCTACTTCAAGCTTGGTACCGCAATGCACACTACCTGATGTTGGCGTTAAATTACCCAACATCAGTTTTAACAACGTTGTTTTACCAATGCCATTAGGACCAATTAAAGCAATCTTATCACCTCGTAATACTTGTACAGAAAAATCATTAACAAGCAACTTATCCCCAATCTGATAGGTCACATTTTCAAGCTCAAAAACGATTTTTCCTGAACGTAATGCCTCTTCAATTTGCATTTTGGCACTACCCATCACTTGGCGACGCTCGCTATACTCTTGGCGCATTGCTTTTAATGCACGTACTCGCCCTTCATTACGTGTACGGCGTGCTTTAATCCCTTGGCGAATCCAGACCTCTTCTTGGGCTAATTTCTTATCAAATTCGGCATTTTGCAACTCTTCAACACGTAGTGCTTCTTCTTTGCCAATTAAATAGTTATCGTAATTACCACTCCAAGAGGCAATTTTGCCGCGATCTAAATCAATAATGCGTGTTGCCATTTGGCGAATAAAAGAGCGATCATGAGAAATAAATACAATACTGCCATTAAAGCTTTTTAAAAACTCTTCTAACCATTTTATGGTTTGAATATCTAAATGGTTGGTTGGCTCATCAAGCAATAAAACCGACGGTTGGCAAACCAAAGCTCTGGCCAATGCGGCTTTACGAAGCCAGCCACCAGATAGCGAAGATAGCAAAGCATCGCCATCAAGCGATAGCGACGAAATAACATTACGAATACGACTATCTAATTGCCAGCCATTTTGGTGATCTAATTGCTCTTGCATTTTAGCTAATTTGGTTAAATTGCTTTCGCAAGGGTCTTGCTCTACTTGATGTGCCAAATCGTAATAATCACGTAATAATTGCGCTTGTTCATGCAACCCTTCGGCCACAAAGTCAAATACATTGCCTTGCACATCGCGAGGAGGATCTTGTTGCAAACGTGAAACAATCACATTATTTTCATAAATAATTTGACCTTCATCTAATGGTATTTCTTTGTTTAATACTTTCAGTAACGTTGATTTGCCCGCACCATTACGACCAACAAGGCAAACTCGTTCGTTTGGTTCAATAGACATATCAATATGATCGAGCAGTGGCGCATCACTAAATGAAAGGTAAGCATTGGTAAGATTAATTAATGACATAATGGTGATTTTTATTTGGATATTAAGTAATAAGGCATTATTCTACCATAAAGTTAGCCAAGGCAAATAAATCAAAAAATAAAGAAGCACTAATAGGTCTCACAAATATTAGAAATCACTGTTCTATCCTATAAAAAAAAATAAATACTGTTATATTAATGAATAAAAATATTAATGAGTTTCGGTGTGGAGATTATTATGAGCCATATGTGGACATTCCAGCGCGTTGGTGGGTTGGATCAAGTTGTATTTAAAAGTGCTGATGACATTATCAATTTACCAGATTTAGACCCTAAATTATGGGTAGCATTAAGCTGCCCAACAACAGGGTTAGATTTTGACGAGCGAACCTTAGCATTACTTGATTCAGATCAAGATGGACGTATTCGCATTCCTGATATTTTAGATGCTATCAGTTGGACACAAGATAAAATCGTGTCATTTGATAGCATTTTAACAATGAGTGAAACACTACCTTTATCACAAATTAAAACGTCTACCCCACAGGGGGAAAAACTCTCTACTACGGCACGGAGTATTTTGGCTAGTTTGAATAAAAGTAATGTGGATTATTTAACACAAGATGATATATGGCAATCAATTAAAACCAATGCTGATAAACTTTATAATGGCGATTTAATCTTCCCTGCATCAAGTGAATTATCAAGCGACATGCAAACCTTTATTCAAACAGCAATCAAAACCACTGGTGCACAAAAAGATATGAGTGGACAAGAGGGGATTGATTTAAACATTGCCACCACATTTGTTGAAAACTTAAAAACTTGGTTGCAATGGCAAGCAAAAATAAATAATACCGATACACCATTTGGTGAAAATAGCGCTGAAATATGGAAGCTAATTCAACTATTAAAACCCAAAATTGATGATTATTTTTTACGTGTTGAAT
>NZ_LZGZ01000178.1:0-3103 GCF_001690515.1 Gilliamella sp. Fer4-1
ATATAATTACTCATAATATTAGAATAAGTTTCAACCAAATCTAATAGTTCAGCATAACTGTATTCCTTTGTGGCAGAATAGTAAGCAATTTTATCATTATGTTCTCTACAAACAGCTAAAAATGCTTCATAAATATTATAACTATCATACTCACCATCATAATCATCGGCTTTGCCTATGATAATTGATTTCTCGCTATCTGATACCAGAGATAATTGATCAATATTTATTTTTTCGTTGAATATACAAGTTTTTATAATATGTTGTAATTGTTTAGCTAATCGATTAATTAGGTGTTCATCAAATATATCTTTTGAATATGAAAACTGAAGATAAATAGCCCCTTCATTTTCTTGACAATAAAGAACTAAATCATATTTAGCAAAACCATTATCCTTTTCACGAGCGTAAAAATTGATAATATCATTCAAATTTTCTGACTTTTCAGAATACATATTGAACATAATTTGAAAAATTGGATGTGAAATTTCATTTCTCTCTATTTCAAGAAGATTTACCATTGAACTGAAGGGGTAAGAACTATTTGACATAGCTCTACTGGCAATATCATTTACATCTTTACAAATATCAATAAAGCTTTTTTCCTTATCTTTGAGATTAAAACGCATTGGAAGCATATTTAAGAAGAAACCAATTAGATTTTCTGTGCCAGGTACATCTCTTACTACATGGGGGCTTCCTATAATTAAATCATCCGTATTAGAAAACTGGTTAAGAAGAATATAAAATGTTGATAATATCATTGAATATGTCGTTAAATTATAATCTTTAGACAATGTATTAATTTTTTTTACATATTCAGATGGTAGCTTTATATTTACGTAGTCATTGGAATGTGTATTCTGAAGTAAATTTGCCGAATCACAAGGGATTTTTATTGTTTCTATTTCACCACTTAATTGCTGTTTCCAGAAAGATTCTTCAGATATCAATTGTTCTGGTTTCCGATTATGACTTTCCCATAAGGCAAAATCCTTGAATCCAATTTTCGAAATATCAGGTTTTTCACTTTTTCCAAGAAGAAAAGAATAATAACTAGTAATATATTTAAGAATAACAGATAAGGACCACGCATCCATAACTATTTCATGAGTGGTTAAAAGTATTTTCCTATTATTACCTTTCTTTAAAATAACCAGTTCAAATAAATCATCTTCAATTAAGTTTATACCTTTGGATAGAACCGATTTCCTATAGTCATCTTCATCAATATAAGTGCTATCATCTAGATTTATCTCTTTTACATCATAAAAAAAATCATCTTGAATTGAAAAAAAAGGCAAGCCATCTTTTTCTTTAAATTTAATTCTTAATGTGTCAAAATTAATTACAGCATTTGTCCATGTTTTATTAAATAAATCGACAGAAAAATCCCTATCACAACTTATTTCAACTTGCAATACATAATTATTTAATTCTGGGTTAAGTTTCCATAAGAACCATAATTGTTTTTGAATTTCAGTTAAAGGATAGTCCGTTTTTTGACTATATGGTTTTAGTTCCTTATAAGAAAATTTATTCTGTTTTATCAAACATTCTAACTGTTCAATATTATTGCTATATATGTCAGAGATTTTTAAATTGATAGAAAATTGTTTTGATATGTGATTAACAGCCAACATTGCACGTAATGAATCACCACCCAATTCAATAAACATATCCCTAATACTAATTGGACTTATATTGACTAGATCAGCATATAATTCGCATAACTTAGTTTGTATTTCAGTATAAGGAAGAACAAAAGGATGATCAGTTAAGGGGCGTATTTTCTCAAGATTTTTTAAATTATTATAATCAATCTTGCCATTTGAATTATGAGGAATACAATCACTAACGATAAAGTAATCAGGGATCATGTAATCAGGTAAATATGTCTTGAGTTCATCTACCAATAATTTCCTTGTAACCGTTTGCTCACAAACTATATATGCAACTAAATTTGTTATATCAACATCATCATTTTCTTGCATATCTCTTGCTGTTATTTTAATTTTATGCTCTTTTTTAATAATAACAGCACATTCCTTGACTTGTGAAATTTGTATCAGCTTATTTTCTATCTCTGCCAACTCTATTCTATGTCCTCTTACCTTAACCTGACGATCTATTCTACCTAAACATTCCAATTGTTGGTCTTGATTATATCTAACTAGATCACCTGTTTTATAGATTGTTCTATGATTTATATCATCAGAAAATGGGTTATTGAGAAATACTGAGTTAGTTTTATCTTGATCATTAATATAACCGGCTGAGACACCTAAACCTGAAACATATAACTCACCTGTTTTGTAAGATTCTTTTATCTGTATAATCTTATTATTGTTAACTTCAACCTCACATATGTATAAATTTAATCCTGAAATTGGCTTTCCGATAGGAGTTACTGTATCAGGAATATCGTTCATACTTGAAATTAAGTAATGTGTTACTCCATCAGAACATTCTGTTGGACCATAATGATTTAAAATTGGTATATGTTTATATAGGTTAAACCAATTCCTACATGTCGTGGGTAACAATGGTTCTCCCACAGTAGCAACAATTTTTAATGATTCTAATTTAATATCAAGGCTTTTAATACTATTTATAAAAGTATTAAATAAAGAAGGTACAAATTGAATGATAGTTACTTGTTCTTTATTTAGTTTTTCAACTAATGCTGAAGGATATTGTAATATTTGTTTCTCTATTATAACAGTTTCGCCTCCGACTGTAAGTGCTGACAAAAATTGCCAGATTGAAATATCGAAACTCTGAGGTGCTGTTTGGGCTATTTTTGAATTTTTATCTATCGATAGATCATTAACTTTAGCTTGGATATGATTCGCCATTCCTAGCTGTTTTACCATTACACCTTTAGGTTGTCCTGTTGTTCCTGATGTAAATATAATATATGCAATATCTTCTGGATCACATGAGGAAAGAATTACCTTGCTCGTGTTGTTGTAGTTAATTGCATCTAGTATATTTAATGAATTTATTCCTAGTATTTCTGTATCTACCGACTCTCTACTTAGAATAAGTTTACACTGACTTTTTTTTATAATATATTTTTTTCTCTCTAATGGTAAATCAC
>NZ_LZGZ01000179.1:0-1019 GCF_001690515.1 Gilliamella sp. Fer4-1
AACTATTTGAAAGTGGAAAATATTTTACACAAAACTATACAAAAGCACTGTATTGGTATGGTGACTATTGTAAAATTTCAATTAACAGTGGATATGGTTTTGAAAGTTTTTGTGAACCTTTTCTTGGCGATACTAAAGACATGATTAATTTGATTGCAAAAGCTGATGGTGGCAATAAAGAAGCACAATATGAACTTGGAGTCAAATTTGTTAAGCCATCGGGTTTGGAGGAGATTGGACTATATTACCTTAAATTGGCAGCAGATCAAGGTCATGAAAAAGCCAAAATTCTTTATATTATAAATCCATATCTCCCTAAAGCGCCTTGTTTTTCATGTTAGATTATTTAATAACCGTGCTATAGGTATCCTGATACTGAACGACGACGTTTTACAGCTTAAATAATAAAGTGCGGTTTTAATGTTACGAAATGGCTTCTAATTTCAGATCTTCTAAGTGATGAGTTTTATTATCTTGCATAAACTTTAATCGATCATTCATCACTTTAATCGCTTCTGAAAAGCAGAAGGTTTTATTCATTGCAACAAATGTTGGTTGAGCAACAATACAAAGCGAGGCTTTTTCGCCAGCTTCAACCACCAATAAACAAACTTTTTGCCCAGTTTCTTGTAAGTTAACTTCTACAATATCAGCAACTTTCGGCTTATAAAACATAGGTTGTTGAGAAAAATACCAACTTTTGGGCATCTGCGGTTTTAAAAAATTAGCCGCCACAATAGCATTAATTGATAATTCAATTTTTTGCGAATCAGTCAAATTAAGCAACTGACACCTATCATGAAATTGATAATAAAATGTTGCATCACTAACTGAAAATGGAAACTCACAAAAAACATCAGGAATTAATATCTTACTTGGATAACAAGAACGGAATAACATTTCAGATGAAACTTCAAGCATCAAACTATCATATTCACTATCAAAATACCATCGCCAACAATCAGTTGGTCGAAAAGCCAATTTCATTAATATGTTATCCTCTTATAATTGAACTAAAT
>NZ_LZGZ01000180.1:0-5015 GCF_001690515.1 Gilliamella sp. Fer4-1
TTGCGTGCAATTGACCGGATTAATCTGAAATTATCTGAAGGTGAGATTCGCGGCCTTGTTGGAGAGTCTGGTTCAGGGAAAAGCCTTATTGCTAAAGCTATTTTAGGCGTTACTAATCATAACTGGAAAATTTCAGCAGATCGCTTTTATTTTAATGATATTGATCTTCTTAAGCTAACGCCTAGGCAGCGACGAAAAGTCATTAGTGCGAATATATCCATGATATTTCAAGAGCCTCAATCTTGTTTAGATCCTTCTATGAAAGTAGGACAACAGTTAATAGACGCTATACTGAGAAGAACATTTAAGGGGCATTGGTGGCAAAGGTTATTTTGGCGTAAACATCGAGCTATTGAGCTATTACATCGAGTAGGAATTAAAAATCATCAGGAAATATTAAAATCTTATCCATTTGAATTGACTGAAGGTGAATGCCAGAAAGTTATGATAGCTATCGCATTAGCTAATCAGCCAAAACTGCTTATCGCCGATGAGCCAACAAATGCAATGGAAGCAACAACCGAAGCGCAAATATTTAGGCTATTGGCTAGCATGAATCAGAATTTGGGCACAACTATCTTGCTTATTAATCATGACCTGCAAATGGTAACCAGATGGACTGACCGTATTAATGTTCTGTATTGTGGACAAACCGTTGAAGTTGCTAATAGTGAAGATTTAATTAAATCACCTTATCATCCTTATACTCAGGCGCTGATTTATGCAATCCCTGATTTTGGTAAAGCAATGCCACATAAAAGTCCGTTAAATACCTTACCCGGTGTGATTCCATCATTGGAGCATTTACCTATAGGCTGTCGATTAGGACCACGATGTCCTTATGCACAAAAAAAATGTATTCAAGCACCCGAATTACTACCGATAAAAGATCGTTTTGTTGCTTGCCATTTTCCGTTAAATATTGATGAGTTACCATAAACAATAGGAATAAAAATGAATCCAATATTAAAAGTACGTAACTTATCAAAGCAGTTTAAAATAGCTAAAGGGCTTTTTGGTCACTTACAAATTAATGCGGTTAATCCAGTATCATTTTCATTAAATGAAGGTAAGACTTTGGCAATTATTGGGCAGAATGGATCCGGAAAATCGACCTTGGCTAAAATGTTAGTTGGTATGATAAAACCCGATAGTGGTGATATTTGGATTGCTGGTAATAAAGTTGAATACGGCGATTATAGTCATCGTTGTCAACTGATTCGAATGATTTTTCAGCATGTTGAAAGTTCATTTGATCCAAGGCTGCGTATTGGACAATTGTTAGAAATTCCACTTAAATATAATACCAATTATGATGCTCATGAGTGTGAAAAGCTAATTAGTAGTGTATTAAAGCAAGTTGGATTATTGCCCGAACATGCCTCTTATTATCCTTCCTTGATGGCAGCAGGTCAAAAGCAACGTGTAGCATTGGCAAGAGCTCTAATTTTAAAGCCCAAGGTCATTATTCTTGATGAGGCTTTGGCCGCGTTAGATATTTCTATGCGCTCGCAGATTGTTAATTTAATGCTGTCGTTACAAGCTCAACAAAATATTTCTTATGTTTATGTAACACAAGATATTGGTATGATGAAACATATTAGTGATGATATTTTAGTTATGCACAATGGTGATCTTGTTGAGTCTGGCAATACTGCTGAAGTATTGGCTTCACCATTAAGTGATATTACCCAAAAATTGATAAATAGCTACTTTGGTGAGGCGTTGACTGCTGATACATGGCGGACTGATACGCGCACTTTTTAGCTAATAAACTTAGCTATTATTTGTATTTTAGCGTGTGAGGAAATGATCACTTTCTTTGGATTATGCAGCTGTTTTTAATCTGATTATTATAATGATTTTGTTAAATAAAAAATCTCGACAAATAAACTAAAAGGCACTATATTTAGCTATATGGATTTCTAGACGTCTATTTTTTGTTAAAACTAATTTATCGTTTTTAGGAGCTTTTGTTATGCCTATTTGTATTCCTGACTCATTACCCGCTGTTGATGTGTTACGTAATGAAAATGTGTTTGTTATGACCTCATCACGAGCTAATAATCAAGAAATTCGTCCACTAAAGCTTCTTTTTCTAAACCTCATGCCTAAAAAAATAGAGACTGAAAATCAATTTTTACGCTTACTATCTAATTCATCTTTACAGATAAATATTCAATTACTACGTATCGATCAACGTGAGTCAAAAAATACACCAGTTGAGCATTTAAACAGCTTTTATTGTGATTTTGATGATATTCGCGAACAAAATTTTGATGGATTAATTATTACTGGTGCGCCTTTGGGTAAAGTCGCTTTTTCTGATGTCGTTTATTGGCCTAAATTAACTGAAATTATAACGTGGGCAAAAGATCATGTGACATCGACTATGTTTGTTTGTTGGGCCGTTCAAGCTGCATTGAATATATTATATGATTTACCTAAATTTACTCGTGCACATAAGTTGTCAGGCGTTTATCAACACCAAATTGTTCAGGCTAATGCAATTTTAACGCGTGGATTTGATGATACTTTTTTAGCTCCACACTCCCGTTATGCGGATTTTCCAATTGATAAAATTAGCAATTATACAGATTTAACTATTCTGGCAAAGTCCGATATGACAGGGCCTTATTTAATGGCAACCCCTGATAAACGTATGGCATTTGTAACAGGGCATCCAGAATATGACTCATTTACATTAGCTAATGAATATGTTCGTGATGTAAAGGCAGGTATGAATCCAGATATTCCTTATAATTATTTTTCTGATAATAACCCTGATATTGCACCAAAAGCAACGTGGCGTAGCCATGCATATTTGTTATTTAGTAACTGGCTTAACTATTATGTTTATCAGTTAACGCCATATGATTTGACTACTCGTAATTTAACGATTGATGATTAATTTAGTTAATGCTCATCTTCTACTTTGCTAGTATCCGATATGTTAAAATTAACAGGAAATTAAAAGAACTCATTTTAATTGTTGTTAATGAAAATATAAAAAACAGCGATAATTTATCAAATATAATCAAAATGTATTTTTGATTATATGGTTAAACTTGTAACCAAAATGTTACTGGGCCATCGTTGATCAAAGATACTTGCATGTCGGCGGCAAATTGTCCTGTTTTAGTTGATATTTTTTGTTGGCATTGTTCGACAAAAACTTGATAAAGTTTATTTGCCTCATCAGGTTTTGCGCCTTTAGTAAAACTAGGACGCATTCCTTTTTTAGTATCTGCTGCCAGTGTGAATTGAGAAACAACCAATACTTCGCCGTTAGCTTGGCTAACATTTAAGTTCATCTTTCCTTCGCTATCACTGAAAATACGGTAACCTAATACCTTTTCACATAAACGAATTGCTTTTTGTTCGTCATCACCTTGCTCAACACCGAGTAAAATTAGTAAACCCTGATTAATCTGCCCAAGAATATTATTCTCTACTGTAACACTAGCTTGTTTAACTCGTTGGATTAAGGCGATCATAAATTAATTACTCCGATAATGGCTGGTTATCAACTCCATGCTTTTTTTGTTGGTTATAGTCAGTTAAAGTTGCAGCAAATTCAGCACCGAACAACACAATACACCAAGAAAAATAAACCCAAACTAACATAATGGGGATGGATGATACAACACCGTAAATAAGTTGATATGTTGGAAATGAAGTAACATATAGCGAAAAAGCACGTTTGCCTAATTCAAATAATATTGCAGCGACAAGTGCACCAATGAGTGATTCTTTTAATGGCACAGGTTCGGTCGGAATAATACTATAAAGTAACCAAAATCCGATCACCGAAATTATAAATGGCAGCATGCTAAGTAAAATAGTATTTGTTGCTGCTGTTGAAAACCATTTTAGCGAAAATATGTAAGAGCTGACAGCTATGCTAGAGCCGACTAAGATGGGACCCAACGTTAATATTGTCCAGTATATAGCTAGATTGTACATAAAAGAACGTTTTCGTTTAGTTTTCCAAATACGATTAAGTGTTGTATTAATGGAATTGATGAGCAGTAGAGATGTAACAATCAATCCAATTATGCCAACAAAGGTCATTTTTTTCGTATTGGTGATGAACTGTTCTAGGTAGCTTTGGATGGTATCACTAGCGGTAGGAACAAGGTTATTATAAATTAATTGTTTTAATGATTGGCTAGCATCATCAAACATCGGGAAAGCGGACAGTAATGAAAATATAACGGTAATAAGGGGAACTAGTGCAAGTATCGTAGTATAAGCAAGCCCAGCAGAATAGGTTGTTAGGCGATCGTTATTGATCCTAACCCATAACATTTTGGTAAATAGCTGTATTTTATTAAGTAGTTTCATCGTTTTTTTCTAGTTAGAAATAACACAATTATTAATCCCATTATTATTTAATGAGTTTAATACGCTATTCGCTTCTTTTTTACTCGTATATGGTCCTACGGTGACGCGATATAACTGACCTGAAGAAATGTTGCTACTAATGCCTGTCATAGCAAGCTTGGCTTTGAGTGTGTCGGCATTAGATTTATCCTTGAATGCTCCACATTGTAATAGCCATTTATTGTTAATAGTTTGTGCTGTTTGTGATGCTATGTTCGAAGTCTGATTTTGTATTGTATTTCCTGGTGAGGAAGGTGTAGCGATACGTGCATTATTAATAAAACTATCTAATATTTTTTGTCTTTCATTAGCAATTGAGCTTGATGATAAGCCAGAACTAGCATTAGGCGCTTCCAATTCTTTTAGATATGTCCAGCGCTCTTGTGGTTGCTCTGGTAAAGTCATCACAGGCGGTTGCGTTTTTGCTTTTGGTCGTTCAATAGCTTTTTTAGGGGAATTGTTTGCAATAAGATAAAGGATAGCGGAAAATAGAATAATGATAATAATAGCCAAGAACATCATCAAATTAGGCTTATTTTTTTGCTTGTTTTTTTGGGGTTGGCTCTTTTTTCTTACATAATCGCGCTGAACCACAATAAACTCTCTTCTATTATTTTATTAATATTGCA
>NZ_LZGZ01000181.1:0-5140 GCF_001690515.1 Gilliamella sp. Fer4-1
CGCTACCCATAATAAACAGAATAAAATAAACCATCCAGCTTAAGGTTTGGTTAATTTTGGTAATCCAATTCGGTTCATTTAATTTAATCAGATAGCCTATACATAAAGGCACTAGCGCAATAAGAATACCAAAATACATTTTATATTCCTTAACAGTTTATTTTTGTATTTATACTATAAAAAATGGGTTTATTGGATTTTAACATCGCTTGTGTGAATTTAATACAAGCGATTTATTTGTATTCGTTTTAGAAGTACTTAAGTGCATTAAAATAACAAATTTATTTTAATGATGTTAATTGTTCTTCTATTTTGGTTTGAAGTTGATCTAACAGTGTATAACGGTTACGGTATTCTGAACGTTTTTTGCTAGCGATTTCTTCAATTGATTTTCGATGAATTTGGTTGGGTAGTAAAAATAAACCTTGAGCATCTTGTTTGCCATCAATAGTTAACCAAAATTCATCATAATCAGACAAAATACGTTCCTGACGACTATTATAGCGCCAATTGTTGTATATGTGAGTTTTGTTCCCTACAGCAATAATTTGTGTTAAGTGATAATAACGTGCAATGATTAATGCCGCTTCAACAGCAATGCGCTTAGGAAATAGCCCATAACATGCTTTAGTTGCTTTTTGTACACGCGTGCGTGCATCAGAGTAGCCAGTACCTTGTAATCCTGCAATGAAAAGAGTGGGCTTGCCTTGATATTTAATAATGGAAAATGTTAATGTTGCTAAATCAATTTCATCACTATCATAAAAATAAAGACTAATTTCACCTTCCCTCGCAAATTTGTTACGAGCTTGAACCGCAATTTGGATATTGGTTTCATTTTTAACCGACATATCTGCCAGTATAAAAGGTGATTGCGGGTTGTAAAATGCTTTAGTCAAGCTATCAGGCTGTTTTGCTAAAAAATCATAATGATAGACTAAGGCATCATATCGCGCTTTTTGACTTAGACAAGATGCCAAATAAGGTCGTTGCAATTTACACGGTAAATTTGTTTGACACGAAAAGTAATAGCCAAGTAACGGATACTGTCTTAATTTATCAAGCCATTTTAAAGTTATTGGGCTTAAAAACAAGGTTCTTAAAAAAAACTTATAACGATAGGTCGAGTTAAGCCATAATTCATTTAGCGGTAGTTTACCAGTATAAAGCCAGTTAAAGAGTTGCCATTTACTTTTTGGCTGAGACATATTCGTAATATTATTCATAAGTAGAGCTTTAAATCGAGTTAGTTATTTTATCAATTATAAGGAGGCTTATTAATCAATACATATTGATTTTTCAAAAGCCATAAACAATCAAACGGTAAGAGTACAACACAACCTTAGTTGGTGCAACTATTCCTACATTAAGCAGGATTAAATTATATGAAAATAAAAAACGGTGAACTAGTCACCGTTTTTATAAGTGATAATTTAGTTTATCAAAAACTAATTATTGACCCTTAACTTCTTTTAAACCGTTAAATGGTGCTTTTGAACCTAAAGCTTCTTCAATACGGATTAATTGGTTGTATTTAGCAACACGATCAGAACGGCTCATTGAACCCGTTTTGATTTGGCCAGCAGCTAAACCAACAGCTAAATCAGCAATTGTTGAATCTTCAGTTTCACCACTACGGTGAGAAATAACCGCAGTATAACCAGCATCTTTAGCCATCTTAACTGCAGCAATAGATTCAGTTAATGTACCGATTTGGTTAACTTTAACTAAGATTGAGTTAGCGATACCTTTTTCAATGCCTTGTTTGAAGATTTTAGTGTTAGTAACAAATAGATCGTCACCAACTAATTGGATTTTGTGACCTAATGCTTTAGTTTGGTATGCCCAACCATCCCAATCGCTTTCGTCTAAACCATCTTCAATTGATACGATTGGATATTGCTCAGTTAAGCTTTCTAAATAGTGAGTGAATTCTTGAGAGGTGAACTCTTTATTTCCTTCACCTTTTAATACGTATTTACCAGTTTCTTTGTTGTAGAATTCAGAAGCTGCACAGTCCATCGCTAAAGTAATATCTTTACCTAATACGTAACCAGCTTTTTCTACTGCTTCTTTAATGCAAGCTAAAGCTTCAGCATTTGAGCCTAAGTTAGGCGCAAAACCACCTTCGTCACCAACAGCAGTATTCATGCCTTTAGCGTGAAGCACTTTAGCTAAGTTGTGGAATACTTCAGAACCCATACGGATTGCTTCACGTACTGATTTAGCACCAACTGGTTGAATCATGAATTCTTGAAGGTCGATATTGTTATCTGCGTGCTCACCGCCATTGATGATGTTCATCATAGGTAATGGCATTGAGTATTGACCTGGAGTGCCATTAAGATCCGCAATGTGTTGATAAAGCGGAACACCTTTAGCGGCTGCTGCTGCTTTAGCTGTTGCTAAAGATACAGCAAGAATTGAGTTAGCACCTAAGTTAGATTTAAAATCGGTGCCATCTAAATCAAGCATGATTTGGTCGATTACTGCTTGATCTAACGCATCTTTACCAACAACTGCTTTAGCAATTGGACCATTTACGTTTTCAACTGCTTTTAATACGCCTTTTCCTAAGAAACGAGATTTGTCACCATCACGAAGTTCTAGCGCTTCACGAGAACCTGTTGATGCACCTGATGGAACGATTGCCAGACCAACAAAACCGCCCTCTAAATGAACTTCAGCTTCAACAGTTGGGTTACCACGAGAGTCGATGACTTCACGACCATGTACTTTAACGATTTTTGCCATGTTATTTTCCTCTATATGACAGATATTGATATATATTAATTCAAAACTATTTTTGTTGCTGCTCTTGGTATGCTTTGGCAGCTTTTATAAAACTACTAAACAGTGGGTGCCCATCTCGTGGTGTTGAAGTAAATTCAGGGTGGAACTGACAAGCAACAAACCATGGATGGTCTGGAATTTCAATGATCTCAACCAACTTTCTATCTGTTGAAAGACCAGTGACTTTTAACCCTGCCTTAACCACTTCTGGTAATAAATTGTTGTTTACCTCGTAACGATGGCGGTGGCGCTCAGTAATTGACTCTTTCTTATACATATCAAATACTAATGAATCTGGCTCTAAATGACAAATTTGTGAGCCTAATCGCATCGTACCACCTAAATCACTATCTTCACTGCGTTGAACAACGTTACCTGATTTATCGCTCCATTCCGTGATTAAAGCAATGATTGGATTTGAGCAATCTTTAACAAACTCAGTTGAGTTAGCATCTTTAATACCAGCAATATTACGTGCATACTCAATAATAGCCACTTGTAAGCCAAGGCAAATACCTAAATATGGGATTTTGTTTTCACGCGCATAGCGAGCAGCCATAATTTTACCTTCGACACCACGATAACCAAATCCGCCAGGGATTAAAATCGCATCTAAACCTTGAAGTAATTCTGCACCTCGAGATTCAAGATCTTCCGAGTCAATATAACGGATATGAACGGTTAAACGGTTTTTTAACCCCCCATGTTTTAAAGCTTCATTGACAGATTTATAGGCATCTGGCAAAGCAATATATTTACCCACCATACCAATAGTGACTTCACCAACAGGGTTGGCTTCTTCATAAATGACTTGCTCCCACTCAGAAAGATCGGCTTCTTTACATTCAAGATTAAATCGTTTGCAAACAAAAGTATCCAAGTTTTGCGATTTTAATAATGCCGGAATTTTATAGATAGAATCGACATCTTTAAGCGAAATAACAGCGCGCTCAGGCACATTACAAAATAACGCAATTTTAGCGCGTTCGTGAGCAGGGATAATACGATCGGAACGACAAATTAATACATCAGGTTGAATACCAATTGACAATAATTCTTTTACTGAATGCTGTGTTGGTTTAGTTTTTACTTCACCTGCTGAAGCTAAATATGGCACTAATGTTAGGTGCATAAATAGGGTATGCTCACGACCAACATCAACCGCTAATTGACGGATAGCCTCTAAAAATGGCAGTGATTCAATGTCACCTACCGTACCACCAATTTCGACAATCGCAACGTCAAATCCTTTTGCGCCATCAATCACTCGTGACTTAATTGCATTAGTGATATGTGGAATGACTTGCACCGTCGCACCTAAATAATCACCGCGACGCTCTTTACGTAACACATCAGAATAAATGCGTCCAGTCGTGAAGTTATTTTTTCGCGTCATTTTAGTGCGAATAAAGCGCTCATAATGCCCTAAATCAAGATCAGTTTCGGCACCGTCTTCAGTCACAAATACTTCACCATGCTGAATAGGACTCATTGTGCCTGGATCGACATTAATATAGGGATCAAGTTTGAGCATGGTGACTTTTAAATTGCGGGCTTCTAAAATTGCAGCTAATGATGCTGCGGCAATGCCTTTACCAAGTGAAGAAACGACACCGCCTGTAACAAAAATATAATTCGTGACCATTAATACCAGACCATTATTAATTTAATAGAATAATATCGCACTGATTTTAAACCTTAAAAACCAAAGCAATATACGATGAATCAGACGGGAAATTAGTATAACAGAATCTACTTTGTCTCACAATTGAATAATTAATTTTAACTGTTTCTTTAAGCGCGTTAGCAAAATTTATTTTTTAAAGGAAAAACTTTTTATTAATACATTGAGAATTTATTATACCTATATTAATCGAGTTATTCTTTTTAGTGGCATTTTATACATTCATCAGCAATTTTTAACCATTTTAATGTTCGTAAAAACCCTTTGTTTGAATAACACAGTCTATTAAGGAATTTATCTTATTGAAAAAATAAAATTTTTAACCATTTTTATTCAATTCATGTTTTATTCACTTGAAATTTTTAGACAATAATTCAATTGCTAAATTATTAGCATCTACATTATTCGACATTAAACTACTTGCTTTTGTGCTGTATAGAAAAGTGCTAATTAACTTATTTTTTACCTAAATACCCTCAATTTATTAACAACATACTGAATTATATTACTTATAATTATTTACCAATTTTAATCCTCAAATAATTCAGTATTTGTTTTTTTATATCACTTTATAGTTTATAACTTGCAGTCAGCAAGAAAGCTCTCGGAGTGCCTGGCATACTACTTGAGCGCCAATATGCTTTACCTAACAAATTAGTCAAT
>NZ_LZGZ01000182.1:0-3613 GCF_001690515.1 Gilliamella sp. Fer4-1
CACGGACAGGTTTATCTATGATACAATAAGCCTTAAATTATTTGCTTTAAATTATTCTTCCTATTGGCGTGGGAGTTTAATAATGAAAAAATATATCAAAATAGGCAAAAATAACCTTTTGAGATAATTAATAAAAGCTGCTATAAACATTGGTGTATCAATGAATTCAACTCTTAACAAATTTTCCATTGCTCCTATGCTGGATTGGACCGATAAGCATTGTCGCTATTTTCATCGAATTTTAACTAAGCAAACATTGCTGTATACCGAAATGGTAACAACAGGGGCAATTTTATTCGGTAAAGGCGATTATTTAGCGTTTAATCATGAAGAGCACCCAGTCTGCTTACAATTAGGCGGGAGTGATCCAAAAGCGTTAGCGCAATGTGCGAAATTAGCACAAGAGCGTGGTTATGACGAAATCAATTTAAATGTGGGTTGTCCATCCGATCGTGTACAAAATGGCATGTTTGGTGCTTGTTTAATGGGAAAAGCTGATTTAGTTGCAGACTGTGTTGCACAAATGCAAGATCAAGTTGGTATTCCAGTCACAGTAAAAACCCGAATTGGCATTGATGATTTTGATAGCTATGCTTTTTTGTGCCAGTTTATTGAAAAGGTGATGCCTTATACTAATACATTCATTGTACATGCGCGTAAAGCCTGGTTATCGGGATTAAGTCCTAAAGAGAATCGTGAAGTGCCACCGCTTGACTACGACCGTGTTTATAAGCTAAAACAAGATTATCCTCATTTAACCATAGCTATCAACGGTGGTATAAAAACAATGGATGAAATAAAACACCACTTACAATATGTTGATGGCGTAATGGTAGGGCGAGAAGCATATCAAAACCCTTGGTTATTGACTGAAATCGATTCGAAAATTTTTGGTGAAAAGCCCTCTGTCATCGCCCCGATATTGGCTATTCGTGCTCTTTATCCTTACATTGAACAGCAGTTAGCACAAGGTGCTCAGCTTAACCACATTATGCGTCACACTTTAGGCCTCTTTAATGGGTGTAAAGGTGCAAGACAATGGCGACGTTATCTTAGCGAAAATGCGCACAAAAAAGGAGCTGGAGTCGATGTGGTAGAACAAGCTTTAATGTTTATAGAATAGTTTTTATCGAATAGTTTTTATAGAATGGTTTTCCTAAAATTGTCATTATATTCGCTTATAATGACAACAATTGCACGCAGTTAGTGTATCGTTATATACTAGCCCACAATTTCTCTAATGGTTTTTATCTAGTGCGTTTAAATTCAAGTCAACAAAAAGCGGTCGAATATGTTTCAGGTCCTTGCCTTGTTTTAGCGGGGGCAGGATCAGGAAAGACGCGGGTTATCATCAATAAAATTGCCTATTTAATTCGGGTGAAAGAATATTTACCCCGTCATATTGTCGCAGTAACTTTTACTAATAAAGCAGCACGTGAAATGAAAGAACGTATTGCCCAATCGCTTAGTAAACAAGAGGCCAGAGGGCTGAAAATTTCCACATTTCATACTCTAGGATTAGATATTATTCGCCGAGAGTACAAGCATTTAGGTATAAAATCTAACTTTTCATTATTTGATGATCATGATCAAATAGCGCTACTTAAAGAGCTGACTCATCAATGGTTAGAGGGTGATAAGGATCTGATAAATCAGTTACGTGCAACAATCTCAAATTGGAAAAATGATATTGTTGACTCCACTCTTGCTATGGCCCGAGCGCAAACCAACAAAGAAAAGCTATTTGCCCATTGTTACCTGCTTTATGAAAAACAGCTAAAAGCATGCAGTATTTTAGACTTTGATGATCTGATTTTAATGCCCACACTGCTATTAAAAAATAACGAACAAGTGCGGGAAAAGTGGCAAAATAAAGTGCGTTATTTATTGGTTGATGAATATCAAGATACCAATACAAGCCAATATGAATTTATCAAATTGCTGGTTGGTAGCCGAGCTAAATTTACCGTTGTTGGTGATGACGATCAATCTATCTATTCTTGGCGTGGCGCAAGACCAAAAAATTTAGTATTACTCAAACAAGACTTCTCCCATTTAGAAGTGATTAAACTAGAACAAAATTACCGATCATCAGGTCGAATTTTAAAAGTAGCAAATATTTTAATTGAAAATAATCCACATATTTTTGAAAAAAAACTGTTTTCCGAACTGGGTTATGGTGACGTATTAAAAGTTATTTCTGCCGATAGTGAAGAGCACGAAGCCGAAAAAGTGATTAATGACCTTATTGGCCATCGCTTTGCTAATAACAGCCAATATGGCCAATATGCCATATTATATCGTGGCAATCATCAGGCAAGACTGATTGAAAAAATGTTAATGCAATACCGAGTGCCATATCGAATCTCTGGTGGTACATCGTTTTTTTCGAGAATTGAAATTAAGGACTTGATGGCCTATTTGCGTTTATTAACTAATCCTGATGATGATAATGCCTTTATTCGCATCATTAACACACCCAAACGAGAAATAGGTCCTGCAACCATTCAAAAACTGGGCGAATGGGCTAATCAGCGAGGAGTGAGTTTATACCAAGCAAGCCATGATATGGGCTTGACCGAGTTTCTATCTGGCAAACGCATGGAATCATTACAAGTTTTCATTCACTGGTTTGATACACTTATTCAAAAAACACATACAGAACCCATGAATGCTATTTATGAACTACTGCATGGCATTCATTATGAAAGTTGGATTTATGAGACATCCGCATCACCAGCAGCAGGGCAAATGCGCATGCGCAATGTTGAACAGTTGATTAGTTGGTTAAATGATATGTTACAAGGCGATGATATTGATGAAGCGATGACGCTTGAGCAAGCAGTTGCCAGATTTACCCTGCGTGATATGTTAGAACGTAACGAGACTGAAGAAGAGCTCGATCAGGTTCAACTCATGACATTGCATGCCTCTAAAGGATTGGAATTTCCTTATGTTTATTTGATCGGCATGTCTGAAGGCTTATTACCCCACCAAACCAGTATTGATGAAGATAATATCGAAGAAGAACGACGTTTAGCCTATGTCGGTATTACGCGAGCACAACGTGAACTCACCTTTTCATTTAGTCGGCAACGAAAACAATTTGGCGAAACGCTGCAAGTTGAACCGAGCCGATTTTTATTAGAGCTACCACAAGACGACTTAGCCTGGCAAGATCAGCGTAATGCATTATCACCCGAAAAAAAAATGCAACAAGGCCAAAGTCGGTTAGCGATGTTAAAGGCGCAAATAGCCAAAGCGAAATAATCAACGGTCAATAATCAAAATTAAATAACTAAATAATTAAAAATCATTATTATCTAAGGAACAATAAACGATAAAGTTTATCATTACAGCTATTTTAATTTTTACCTGCTGCTTTGCCAATGCGACAGAGTTAAAGTCTAAAACTTATAACCTGCGATTTTTTACCTTGCTTAAAAAATTTCAAGCCGAAAAAAACTTACCAAGGCTTGATACAGTAACAGGGAAAGAAATACTCAGTCAATTTACTGATCCTAAACTTATTGCGGATTTGTCAAAAGATAAGCTAGAAGAACAACTGAATATCACCAATTATATTAATTGGTTAGTTGAAACCTATTTAACT
>NZ_LZGZ01000183.1:0-19745 GCF_001690515.1 Gilliamella sp. Fer4-1
CCATCAATGGGCTTTAAAGCATTTTCAAAATACCTTAGGGGCGACCCTAGTATAAAATAGATAAAAATAAAAAAGGAGCAGGAATGGAAATTTTAAAAGACTACAAAGTGCATTTACTCGCAATGATAGTCGTTTTATTCTGTGAGTTTATTGGCAAACAATCTATTTGGATTATCACATTATACCCCATGTTATATGCCATGATTATTGGCGGCATAATCAGCCTACCAAAATTTAAAATATTAAATCTAAAAAATATGAATCATGCTAGCGCCATCATGATGGTAACGTTAATGCTACTTATCGCCAAACTGGGGCTTTCTGTGGGACCAAAAATAGAAATGATTCTAGAAGATGCAAAATCGGCATTAATCTTTCAAGAGTTAGGTCATTTTGCTGGCACCATTTTACTTGGTTTACCACTAGCAATGATGCTAGGTATGAAACGCGAAGCAGTTGGAGCAACCTACTCTGTTGCCCGTGAACCCAATATCGCAATTGTTGCCGATAAATACGGATTGGACTCTGCCGAAGGTCGAGGTGTTATGGCAATGTATATTTGTGGCACACTTTATGGTGCTATATGGATGAGTATACTAGCCAGTGTGATGGCAAAATTAGATATTCTCCACCCTTACGCCTTAGCCATGGGCGCAGGCGTTGGAAGTGGTAGTATGATGGCTGCGTCACTGGCACCAATAAGTGATCTTTATCCAGAAATAAGTGAAGATATTAAAGCCTATGCCACGACAGCGAACTTAATGTCTAGCATTGTTGGTATTTATATTTATACATTATTTTCATTACCTTTTGCCTCTTTCTTGTATAACACTTTTAGCCGTTTACGTCGTAATCGTCATAAAGAAGGAGCACTATAATGAAGTTTTTAGAAACAGTTTTTTTATTGATCTTAGTTGCCATTATTATGGCAGCCGGTAATACTGTTGGCTATAAAATTGACTTTATGCAGTCAATAGAAGCATTATCAATTTTAGTTGCCATATCAATTGTTGGATATATTATTAGCAAGATTCCTTTATGCAACAAACTGCCTGTCATATTATGGGTATCGGTCGTTGCAGCAACCGCTTCATCACCTATTTTCCCTTTTCATGAGCAGATTGTTTCAATTACTGACAAGGTTTCTTTATTGGCTGTTTGTACTCCGGTACTTGCTTATGCAGGGCTTGCTATTGGCAAAGATTTAGCATTATTTAAAAATATCTCGTGGCGAATCATTCCGGTTTCTTTAGCGGTGCTTTCAGGTACCTTTATTTTTGCAGCAATCATTGCGCAAATCACCTTACATTGGGAAGGTGTTATCTAATTTGGATTAGGATTTAATTTATGACAAAAGAAGAACTTAAAAAGAAGGTTTGTATTGCTATTGCAAATCGTAAGGCCGATATCAAGGCGGCCGCCGAATCAATTTGGGCAGAGCCTGAACTTGGTTACAAAGAACACAAGACGGCCAAAAAAGTTGAAGAAAGCTTTGAAAAACTGGGCGTACCATTTAAAAATAAATTAGCAATAACGGGAGTAAAAGGCCGCTTAAAAGGGGGCAAAGGCAGTAAGTATAGCATTGCTGTTATAGGGGAGCTTGATGCCATTATTTGCGCTGATCATCCTGCTGCTGATGAAATATCTGGCGCGGCACACTGCTGTGGTCATAATGCTCAAATTGCCAATATGATGGCTGTGACTATGGGGCTAATAGATTCTGGCGCCATGCAATTTTTAGCGGGGGATGTAGTACCTTTTGCGGTTCCAGCTGAAGAATATGTTGAAATCACATATCGTAATCGCCTTATTGAGGAAGGTAAAATCAAATATATTGGCGGTAAACCAGAGCTAATCTCGCGCGGTGAATTTGATGATATCGATATGGCACTACAAATACACTTAACTAGCGTACCCAATGACCGCCAAGATGGTTTTATTGAAATATCAACAACCAGTAATGGTTTTATCGGCAAATTGATTAAATATAAAGGCGAAGCGTCGCACGCAGCAGCAGCGCCACATGCTGGAGTAAATGCCTTAAATGCCGCTATGATGGGAATGATGGGCGTACATGCCATACGCGAAACCTTTCAAGAAAAAGACTATATTCGATTTCACCCCATCATTACTCAAGGTGGCGACTTAGTCAATGTGATACCAAGTGATGTAAGAATGGAAAGCTATGTACGGGCAGGCAATGTTCCAGCTATGATCGACGCTAATGAACGAATTAATCGCGCCTTAAAAGCTGGTGCAATGGCTGTTGGTGCAACCTGTGAAATTAAAGATTTGCCTGGTTATCTACCATTAAATAATAATCCAACACTTAACGAGCTTTTAAAACATAATGCTGAAGCATTAATTGGTGAAGAAAATGTTTCTATTGCCCCTCATATGACAGGAAGCACGGATACAGGCGATCTATCCCACATTATGCCAGTTAGCCACCCGTGGATTGGTTCAGTTAGAGGTGTTCTACATGGTAAAGATTACACCGTATTTGATGAAGAGATGGCTTATATTCGTCCTGCACAGATGATGGCTTGTACCATTATCGATTTACTTTATGATGATGCTAAACCAGCACAAAAACTAATATCAGAGTATAAACCATTAATGACTAAGGACGAATATTTAAAATTCTTATCTAGCTTTGATAAATAATCTTAATTACTCTTGGCACTTTGTTGTGCCAAGTTTCTGCTATAATTATAATATAGTTTTCAACACTAACAACACAAATACCATATGCAACAGCTTACCAATCAAGAGTTATTTCGTTATGACCGGCAAATAACCCTACGAGGCTTTGATATTGATAAGCAACAAATCTTAAAAAATAGCTCAGCACTTATTATTGGTTTAGGCGGTTTAGGTTGTGCTGCTTCACTTTATTTAACGGCTGCTGGTGTTGGTAAATTAACCTTAGCTGATTTTGATACCGTATCAAAATCTAACTTAAATCGACAGATTTTATATACTGACAAATCGATTAATCAATACAAAGTAGAAGTAGCTCAACAAACATTACACAAGCTCAATACAAATATTATTATTGATACAGTAAATCAAAAGCTCGATGATAACCATTTAATTTCACTAATAAAACAACATGATATTGTCATTGACTGTACAGATAATTTAATTACCCGCCAGCAAATTAATCGTTGCTGTTTTCAAATAAAAAAACCGCTAGTTTCTGGCGCTGCGATCCGTATGGAGGGATTATTAAGCGTATTTACTTATCAGCCTAATGAACCTTGTTATCACTGTTTGAGCCGTTTATTTGGTAAAGATCAGTTAACTTGTATTGAAACTGGCGTCATGGCACCGCTGGTTGGCATGTTCGGCTCAATGCAAGCCTTAGAAGCGATAAAAGTACTAACCCAATATGGAAAACCATTAATTGGACGTGTATTAATGATTGATACCATGACTATGGAATTTAACCAAATTAAACTCACCAAACAACCAAATTGTCGTATTTGTGGCAATGATAAAACCAACTAGGTTTCCCCAATGAAAATTAAACGAATAATTTTAGCCCCCATGGAAGGCGTACTTGATTATCAAGTAAGGCAACTTTTAACCAATATCAACCAATTTGATTATTGTGTGACGGAATTTATCAGAGTGACACATCACAAATTATCTAATCGGACTTTTTACCGCCTATGCCCCGAACTTTACAATAATGGTAAAACTAAATCAGGCACGCCAGTTCGCATCCAAATTCTTGGGCAATCACCAGAATGGATGGCTGAAAATGCCGTTAAAGCCATTGAGTTAGGCTCTTATGGAATAGATATCAATTTTGGTTGCCCCGCCAAAACGGTGGTTGGCAGTCACGGAGGCGCTTATTTATTACAATATCCCGAACAGATATTTAATATTGTCAGCCAAGTCAGGCAAGCAATAGGGGCAACAAATCAATTATCAGTCAAAATTCGCTTAGGGTGGGATAATAAATCACATTGCAACGAAATCGCTAGCGCCATTGAACTTGCCGGTGCCAATGAAATTGCTATTCATGGCAGAACCAAAGAAGATGGTTATAAAGCCGAAAAAATAGATTGGCAAACAATAGGCCAAATCAAGCAACAGCTAAATATTCCTGTTATTGCCAATGGTGAAATTTTCTCTATTGAGGATGCAAAAAATTGCATAAATCAAAGCCAAACTAACGATATTATGCTAGGCCGTGGTATTTTAACGATTCCGAACTTAGCCAATATGATTAGAACTGAACAATCAGCATTCAGTTGGCAACAAGTGATGGAAATATTAATCCTTTATGCGACATCCTCCATTGATGACGTTAAACCACTTTATCATTCTGCACGCATCAAACAGTGGCTTACTTACTTAAAACAGCACTATGCTCAAGCAGCAGACGTCCTACAAAATATTAGAACACTCAAATCACAGCAAGAAATCTGTGATTTCTTAACGTAGAATCGCCCAAATAACTTCCTTAGATAATAACAAAATAGCAATTGATGTTCATTTATTATAACGATGTAGGGGGATAGGGGGAGTATAAAAATCGGTCAGAAAAGTAATTGATTTTATTGAAGTTTTTATTTTGCTTTTTTTATAAAAATCATCCACTTTTTATCTACAACGGTGGTTAATGCCGTACCTTATTCGACGTCATAATGTGCCATCGACAAAGCAAGGTTAGCACGTCAAACAAGAATGTTTGGCTAAGGCTATTTTATCGGGAATAATTTTGTCAGGAATAAATCGGTACCGATGCGTAAAACCGAGTAAACGAGATGGACAGTGCAGGCCGCATTCGGCAACCATTTCACGGGCTGGGTGATTCAGCATAACCCTCCCCAGCGCAAGCGTTATCATCAATCACTTATTATATCCTCAAGGCTCAAAATGACCGCCCCCCTCAAAACAAATCATTTTTTAAAATCAGCCAGAAAAACCATTGATTTTATTTGATCTCTATTATTTTTGTTTTAAAAAATAATGCTTAGTCACTTTATTAATAATCAAACAAATTAGCATAATAAGCAATACTAATAGGAGTAGGCTACGACCTGCATGTATCAATACATCAGCGTTAATATAATATCTTATCGGCATTTTGTACATGAAAGTAAAATAAAGAATGTCGCAAATAAAAATCATCATGGCAGACACAGAAACACTTTTAATGAGTTTTTCTGATTGAATTTTATTAAAGGGTTGCTTAAAACAGCTTTTAGACAAAAACAGTCCAAGCAATATAGCACCAATATACAAAGACTCTTGAAAACCACTAAGCATTAAGTCAAAAGCATTAGTGATTAATTCATACCCTTTAATCAAAATAAAACCAATAAACGTTGAAAATAAAATGAAGTGAATAGTTGAGCTATTAGTTGCGGTAATTGCAAATGACTGTTTGCTTTTTATAAAGTATTTTTCAAAGAAATTTGTTAAATAGTAAATTAATAAGCTGTATAGCAAAGCGCAAGAAATAACTGATGAGATAACTATTATTATTATCGGGAAAATAGGTATCTCGTAGTAATAAACAATTATAGTTTGTTGAATAAATGCAGCAATTATTGAAAATATCATCATCATAAAAATCAATAGTATTACATTGATTTTATTAACAATATGAACATTAGCGTAATGCAAAACAAGCGACAACACGCTAAAAACCCATAATGTATCTACAAATTTATTTTGATAGAAATAAATTGAAATACCAAAGTCTAGTAACTGAAATGCGTCCCAAAAAGCTTCGTAATGGTATTGCAAAAATGCGAAATACATCGAAAAAAAACAACTCAATAAAAAATAAACTAGACTACCTATAATAGGTAGTGCAAAAAAAGAGACCTTATTCATCCTATTTCCTCATTAGTTTTATAATTAATGATTTTTACTATTTGATACTTTTTTGAAAAAATGAAATTTATCTTTACCGGTTGTTTATTATTAATCAATTCGTTTAATAAAGTGTTTAATCTTAAATCCCATAGCAATCAATGATGCAAAATAAACAACGATGCCAACAATTACCAATGCAAACAATCGTCCAATACGAACCCACATTGAACCCGTTGACCAATCAGGTAATAGCTGTGAGCCAAACCATAACACTGTGGACATTAATATTACGGCAATAATGACTTTAATTAAAAAGAGATACCAACCAGGTTGGGGTTGATAAAGTTGTTTTTTACGCAGTTGCCAATACAATAATCCAGCATTAAAGCAAGCGGCTAAACCAATGGATAGTGAAAGGCCTGCATGCTGTAATGGTCCAATAAAAACAAGATTCATTAGCTGTGTTAAAATTAACGTAACAATTGCAATTTTGACGGGAGTTTTAATATCCTGACGCGAATAAAATGCGGGTGCTAATACTTTAATTAAAATCAATCCAAGTAGACCGATAGAATAAGCCACTAAGGCTCGCTGTGTCATTAAGGTATCATTTAGGGTAAATTGCCCATACTCAAATAATGTTGATATAAGAGGACGAGAGATAACGCCTAATGCCACGGTACTTGGCAAAGCCAGTAAAAAACAAAGTCGCAATCCCCAATCTAATACCTCAGAATATTGCTTATGATCACCTTTAGAAAAACTTTTCGCTAACGAGGGTAATAAAATCGTACCTAATGCTACGCCAAGCACGCCAGCAGGAAATTCCATTAAGCGGTCTGCATAATACATCCATGAGACCGATCCTGAAACTAGAAATGAGGCAAAAATCGTATTAATAATTAAAGAGATTTGCCCTACTGACACCCCTAAAATTGCGGGTCCCATCTGTTTCAAGACTCGCCAAACACCACTATCTTTAAAACTAATACGTGGCAACACTAACATGCCAATTTTTTTTAAATAGGGAAGCTGATACAGTAATTGCAAAATACCGCCTACACCAACCGATGCAGCAAGCGCTAATACTGGAGGGTTAAAATAAGGAGTCAAAAATAGCGTGAATAGAATCATACTTACATTCAGTAATGTTGGAACAAAAGCAGGAACAGAGAAGCGATTCCATGTATTGAGTATCGCGCCAACAAGTGAAGCCAGTGATATAAAAAAGATATAAGGAAAGGTTATACGCAACATGGTCGTTGCAAGTTCAAATTTTTCGGCTGACTCTTGCATAAATCCGGGAGCCGTTAACATTATAATAAAAGGTGCAGTAACAACGCCAATTAAGGTAACAAAGGCTAATACTAAGGTTAAAAGCCCAGCTATATAAGCAACAAAAGTACGTGTTGCCTCAATACCTTGTTGATTCTTATATTCAGCCAGAATGGGCACAAAGGCTTGAGAAAAGGCGCCTTCAGCAAAAATACGCCGTAGCAAATTAGGCAATTTGAAGGCAACAAAAAAAGCATCGGTCGCCATGCCTGCGCCAAAAAAACGCGCAATAATGGCATCGCGCACAAAACCTAATACACGGGAAACCATTGTCATGGAACTTACGGTTGCTAAAGATTTTAAAAGATTCATATTTAATTTATATACAAAGTATACAACCTAAAACGGATAATGATGCATAGTCTACAAACTATCGCTTAAAACCACCATGCTTTTTTCAATAAACTTTGCCTTTTATTAGGTAAGCCGCTAGCGTATAAATTTAACATTATCTCTTATAAAATTAATCTTTTGTTCATCTTTGGAATGCACTTTTGACACAATACCAACCACATCAATTAGGTAAAAAATAGTGATGTAAAAAATATTCAGAAAAAGGATAATTTCAGTATAAAACAACGTTATTTGCCCACATTATAAATATGTGTTAGATTGTCAATTCGAACAATATTTACACTAATTTTATTATGAATCAGACAACAAATCCGTCACCAATAAGAACAGGGGGTTTTCTAAATACTATTGAACGAATTGGAAACAAAATCCCCGATGTAACCACTCTTTTTTTCTATGCTTTAGTCATCTGTTTTGTTGCTTCGCTATTGCTTTCTTTTGTGAGTTTTAACTATATTAATCCTGTCACGCAAGATAAGCTTGTTGTTGTTAATATGTTAGCGCCTGAGCATCTTGTTACTTTTTTTACTAAGATGGTACCTAATTTTATCAACTTTCCACCGCTTGGAATTACAATTGTGGCGACATTAGGCATAGGTATTGCTGAGAGCAGTGGTTATATCCATGTGCTACTCAAAAAATTACTGGCTATTACCCCAAAAAATTTAGTCACACCATCAGTGATTTTTGTCAGTATGGTTTGCCACATTGCTGCTGACTCAGCTTATGTGATTTTAATGCCCGTATCGGCTATGATGTTCTATGCAATTGGTCGCCACCCGTTAGCTGGGATTGCGGCTTCATTCGCTGGATTAGCTGGTGGATTTAGTTCAAGCTATACACCATCTATTATCGATCCAATCATGCAAGGTTTTACTCAAAGTGCAGCACAAATTATTGATCCATCTTATCAAGTCAATGTACTTTGTAACTATTTCTTAAGTTTTGGCGGTACCTTTTTTGTACTATTAGCTTGCTGGTTTGTTACCGATAAAATTGTCGAGCCTCGATTAAATGCAACCATGCCTTTAAATAGTGATCTAAAATTAGATAACATTGCCAACTCGCCAGCGATTACACCCGTTGAAAATCGTGCTTTCAAAGTAGCTTCAATTGTCTTTATAATTATTGCTATTGGTTTAATTTTATTATTGTTACCAGAAAACTCTTTATTGCGTGCATCTGATGGAAGCATGACAAGCAATAAGGCTCCAATTATGCAAATTATTGTGCCATTATTATTTGTATTTTTTGCTATTCCAGGCTTAATACATGGTTTTATAACTGGTACATTTAAATCATCACGCGATATAGTAAAATCAATGGAAAATATCACTAAATCACTTATTCCATTCATTGTTTTTGCTTTCTTTTGTGCTCAATTTCTATATGTCTTTTCTCATTCACAAATTGGAACATTAATTGCAATTGGTGGCGCCGATTTATTAAAAGCACTGCATCTGCCTCCAGTTGTAACCATATTTGGTGTGATCATTCTAACAAGTATGTTAAATGTGTTAATTACCTCGGCATCATCGAAGTGGGCTATTTTAGCGCCGATTTTTGTGCCTATGCTTATGTCTGTTGGTATCTCGCCAGAATTAACTCAAGCCGCTTACCGCATTAGTTCTGCGGTTAATGTTAGTACGCCTATGTTTGCTTTTTACCCTCTGATTATTGCCTATTGCCAGCAATACTGTAAAAACACGGGTGTAGGTACATTAAGTTCAATGATGATTCCTTATACCGCTGCACTGCTTATTGCATTAACGATAAACTTATTACTTTTTTGGTTCTTCGGCCTACCAATTGGTTTTGATAGCGGTTATGTTTACCCGCCAGTAAATAATTAGTCACCACAAGGAGTCAAAATATTATGAATATTACCGAACAACTAGTTAAACGTTTTTTACGCTATGTCAACGTTCCAAGCCAAAGCGCTATTGGTTGCGCACATGTGCCCTCAACTCTAGGGCAAGCAGAATTAGCCAAATTACTTAAACAAGAGTTAATCGAGCTTAATCTACAAGATGTTCATCTTGATGAACATAGTATTGTAACGGCTAAGCTCCCCGGCAATAACCCAAATGCGCCTAAAATTGGCTATGTTGCCCATCTTGATACTGTCGATGTTGCCTTATCAGATAAAGTTAAGCCACAGAGAGTAACCTTTACTGGCCAAGATATTCTATTAAACAAAGATAAAAATATTTGGTTTAAAGTCGATCAGCATCCCGAACTGAATAAATATCTCAATGATGAATTGATTGTCACTGATGGTACCAGCGTACTTGGTGCGGATAATAAAGCAGCCATTGCCATTGTGATGACTATGTTAGAGCAATTACAACAACAAAATTATACATATGGCGATATTTATGTTGCCTTTGTACCAGATGAAGAAGTTGGCTTAAATGGTGCCAAAAAACTGGATTTAAACCGTTTCAAGCCTGATTTTGCTTACACAATCGATTGTTGTGAATTAGGTGAAGTCGTTTATGAGACATTCAATGCTGGCTCAGCCATTATTGAAATTGAAGGCATCTCTGCTCATCCTATGTCTGCTAAAAATGTTTTAATCAATCCTATCGGCATTGCCAATGACATTATTAACTGTTTTGATAGCTTTGAAACACCAGAACATACCGAAGGCAAAGAAGGGTATTTTTGGTTTAATGATATCGTTGGTAATCAAAGTACCACAACATTAAAAATGAGTATTCGTGACTTTGATTTAGCTAAGTATGAGGCGCGTAAGGCTTATATACAAGAAGTTATACGTTTTATTAGCTTAAAATATCCAAAAGCAAAAATTGAGTGTAACATTACCGATACCTATAGCAATATCGCTAACTATTTAGGTAATGACCGTCGCTGTATTGATTTAATTTATCAATCATTTGAACAACTCAATATTCAACCAAAAACCATCGCAATGCGTGGAGGAACCGATGGTTCTGCTCTTTCTGCTAGAGGGCTTACCACGCCAAATTACTTTACTGGCGCTCATAACTTCCATTCATGCTTTGAATTTTTACCATTATCATCATTTCTTAAATCATTTGAAGTAACAATGAAAATTATTGAATTAGCAGCCAAGAATAAATAACCTTAAAAAGGGATATATCTCCCTTTTTCCACCTACGAAGCATTTCGATAACGATAAGAAGCAATCCTCTCACCAATCCAACATTGTTAATACAAAATAAAATTATTTCATTAACACCTTAGCAAGCTTTATAAAGGGCTAATAAAAAATAATTGATTGATTGATTGATTGATGAATTTTCTAGAGAGAGTGGTGGGTCGTGAGCGATTCGAACGCTCGACAAACGGATTAAAAGTCCGCTGCTCTACCGACTGAGCTAACAACCCATTTCAGAAAACAACTACTTAATTCCTTAAGGTTTCAAGTAACTTCGGGTTGGTATAATACTTATAATTATAATGTTACGCAACCCTTTTATTGATATTTCTATTTAACAGATGGTTATTTGTACATTTTACTTTAGCGATGCTAACTTTTTTTTAGCCTGATCAACAACGTTTTTATTTTTAGAATATTTACTTATAACTTGTTGAAAAACGATTCTAGCATTTTTCTTATCGCCTTTCTCAAGCAAAATCAAACCAACTTTATATAGGCTATCTGCAGCTTTGGAAGAGGTCGCAAACTTTTTCACTACAGTTGCATAATAAAATGAAGCCTGATCTTTATTTCCTTGCTTATAATAAAGTTGACCTATCCAATAATTAGCATTAGCTAAATAACCTGACTTTGGATAAGCTTTTATAAATTTTTGAAATGCCGCAACGACCTCATTACTTTTTTTCCCATCGTTAACAAACTGCATGATAAAATTATAATCAGCCTTATCACGACCCGAAGTTTCCCAACCAGATAAATCAGATGATGGCGTTGTTGCCGTTGATGAAGAAGTATTATCCTCAGAAGTGTTCGCATTTGCAGAAACGCCCGAGCCACCAACCATTTGTTGAAGAATCATTTTTTGACGTTCTATCGTCTGATTAAGTTGGTATCTAGTTTCTTCTAATTGCCCTCGAAGCGCATCCACTTCAGCTTGTAAATCATTAATCCTTTCCTGATTTTGTATTAATAATTGGCCTTGTGCCTGAATAGTTCTATCCGATTCTGAACTGCCTGCTGCACAGCCAGTGAATAAAAGAAATAAGAACAATACGAGTGTTTTTTTATGCATATCATATTACTCAGCATGAATGTAGAAAAGAAACGGCTGAATAATCAGCCGTTATAAAATGCTATTAGTTGATAGCATAAGTTACTACAGCACGACGGTTTTTAGCATAAGCTTCTTCGTCATGACCTAATACTGCTGGTTTTTCTTTACCATATGATACAATTTCCATTTGGCTATCAGAAGCACCATTACCTTGTAAATATGATTTAACTGCAGCAGCACGACGTTCACCTAATGCAATGTTATATTCTGGCGTACCGCGTTCATCTGCATGACCTTCGATAATTACTTTCACGTTATTTGCACGAATAAATATTGCATGTGCATTTAATAATGTTGCATAGTCAGATTTAACATTATATTTGTCAAAATCAAAATATACTGTATTGATTTGTTGTAATTTATTTAATTGCTCTAAAGCTTCTTTTGATAAAGAACCACTTGCAACACCAGCTACATTGCTACTGTTATTAGACGAACATGCAGTTACAGTAATTAGTGGTAAAGCAACCGCGGCTACTTTAAGAAATTTAGAAAATTGCATTGTATTAACTCCTTTTGTTTAAATAAATTATTACCTGTATTTTTACACACCTAACCAACTTCAAAGTAACAGCCGTTACCAACCAGAACGATTAGAGGTATATATTATAATGCCCTTGTGCTTTACACAATTTTAATAATTGCAATATTGTGCAATATTATAACCTCTTCTTATAAATATGGCGACCATGAAGGGAATTTTACTTGCCCATCTGTTGCTGGTAATCTTGCTTTAAAATTACCATCTGTTGAAACTAGATTCAAAATTGTACCTAATCCTTGTGATGAGCTATAAATGATCATAGTACCATTTGGCGCAATGCTTGGCGTTTCATCCAAAAAGGTGTCTGTTAAACGTTGATAGGTATTTGTGCTTATATCATATCGAGTAATATGTTGTTCACCATTATTGGTTGATATCATAGCAATAAAAGAACCATCAGGTGATACCCGCGCATTTTGATTCTGTGTATTATCCCAAGTTAGCCTTTGAGATGCACCACTATTAATGTTGATACTATAGAGTTGAGGGCGACCTGCTTGATCAGAAGTGTAAACAATAGTTTGATTATCAGGCATCCAAGATGGTTCTGTATTATTATTACGATTAGAAGTAATTTGCGTGATTTTTTTGCTACTTAAATCCATCATATATAAATTTAAACTTCCCCCTTTAGATAAGGCAAAGGCTAATTTACTGCCGTCTGGAGAAAACGCTGGCGCACCATTATGTTGAGGAAAAGACGCAATTGTTTGAACAGCGCCACTATCCAATGTTTTTAAAACTAGTGAAGAATGGCCTCCTTCAAATGTTACATAGGCTATTTTTTTACCATCTGGTGACCAAGTTGGAGACATTAATGGTTCTTTGGAACGATGAACAGTAATTTGATCATAACCGTCATAATCAGATACTCTTAATTCATGTGAAAAAGGTCCTTTAGTTGTTTTAACAACATAAGCAATTCGTGTTCTAAAAGCACCTTTAATACCGGTTAATGATTCAAAAATTTCATCACTTGCAGTGTGAGCCGCGTAACGGAGCCAACGCTTATCAATAGAATATTGATTTTGTGCTAAAACGGCACCTGGGCGATTTACGATATCAACTAATTGATAATTGATAAGGTATTTCCCAGAAGCATCTGGCTGAATCGAGCCGACAACTACCGCAGAAACCCCCAGATTATTCCAAGCCGCAGGCGTAACTTCAGAAGCTGTTGTTGGTTTTTGTGGCATACTATTAACTTCAACAGGATTAAATTTACCACTATTACGTAAATCTGAAGCAACGATATCTTCTATAATTTGTGGTGGTTGACCAGAGCCTGTCCACTTAAATGGCACAACCGCGACTGGTTTAGCAGAGCTTACGCCATCGGTAATAATAATTCTTACCTCAGAATTAGCCATCGTGGTAAAACATAGAATAAAACAAGTTGTCAAAAAGCGAAAAGCGAATTTGATCATCTTAAATTCCTTAATAAAAATAAGACACATTGAGTTAAATAAAATATAAACCCGTAAAAAAGAAAACAAAACCTTTGAAAATTAAGATACAACAGCTAATTGCCCCCCATATATTAAACTTTACAAGCTATAAACAATGATTCAGCAAAAAGATAGCTGATAACAGGTAACAAGTCCATAGCCTTTAAAATAAAAAGATCTCTGTAATATTAATGGTTTTACTATATAAAGTAATCAACGCAGTAACAAAAATAACTTCTTTAATTGTAGTTGCTTATACTAATCTTATTTAAATAAGGTTTAAAGGGCTTAAAAAGATATTTTTGTAAAAGAAAGGGAGCCAATACATGCAAAATATTTAAAATTCTTAGCAACTAATCACAAAAAATAATAATTTGTTAGAGCTAACGTTGCTATATTTGGCAATATTCACAATAAAAGGTATTGCGTTGTCCTATTTTTTGCGATTTTATCTCTGCACCACAAATTAGACATCGCTCGCCATTGCGCCCATAAACTTGTAGCTCTTGTGCAAAATATCCTGGTTTTCCATTAGATTGAAGAAAATCCTTGAGCGTTGTCCCTCCTTGTTCAATGGATTTGCTAAGAACTTGCTTAATAGCAGCAACAAGCCTTTCAAATTCATTTAATTGTAATGAGCTTACTTTACGGTTAGGATTGATTTTCGCCATAAACAATGACTCAGAAGCGTAAATATTGCCAACGCCAACCACAATATGGTTATCCATAATCCAACTTTTAATGGAAACCTGTCTATTTTTGGCTTTTTCGAATAAATATATAGCTGAAAACTCATGACTTAACGGTTCTGGACCTAAATGTTGTAATTGCAGTATTTCGTCTAGCGAATTTGCCCAGAGCCAAGATCCAAAACGCCTAGGATCAGTATAACGCAATGTAACACCATTTTCTAAAATGAGGTCTATATGATCATGCTTTTGTGCTTTTTGAGGCTTTGGTAAAATACGTAAACTACCTGACATACCTAAATGAATTACGATCCAGTTATTAGATAGCTGTAGCAATAAATATTTAGCTCGACGCTGTATATCTAAAATAACCTGTCCATGTGCATTACTTATAGCGCTATCAACAGGCCAGCGTAATTTAGGTTGTCTAACAATAATTTTATGTATAATCTGTCCTTTTAAATATGGCAAAATGCCTCGACGACTTGTTTCAACTTCGGGTAATTCAGGCATATTATTCCCCTCTTAATTATTTAATAGGTCTGTAACCCAATTGGGTACCTGTTCAGTGGCCATCATTTGGTTATTTCCAGAACATAAATCCTTAGGGTTAATGGTCCATACGGGTAAAGTACGCACACCATCGCCATTACATAGCCACTGACCATTACTATCAATTGGTACCATAAAAACATTTTGCGGTATCGGCAATACCAATTTCTTTGGTGGATTGTTTTGTAAATATTCACTATAAATTTTCAGCGCTCCTGTAGCTCCAGTTAATTTCATTGGTGAATGATCATCTAAACCAATCCAAATAACAGCAACATTCCTGCCGTCAATGCCTGTAAACCAGCTATCACGAGAATCATTGCTTGTCCCCGTCTTAGCAGCTAAATTAAACGAACCGTATTTAGCTTTTAATGAACGAGATGTGCCCGAACTAACAACTTGTTGCATAGCATAAGTTGTCAAATAAGCTGATTGTCGAGACACTGCCTGAAGTTGTTGTGGATAGCTTTGATAAACTAGCTTACCTTTATCAGTCAATACATATCTTAAAATAGTAAGCGGAGAACGTTGCCCATTATTAGTGATAGTTTGAAACATCTGAGCTGTTTCTAATGGTGTTAATTCTAATGCACCAAGCAATCTTGATGGTAAATTAGGTATACGACCCGTAGGAACTCCTAATGCTTGTAAAGTATTTTTCGTTGCATCCAGTCCTAATTCCATACCTAAATTAACCGTTGGCACATTTAATGAAAGTGCCAAAGCGTCCACTAACATAACACGATCACGGAATTTACGATCGTAATTTTTAGGCTGCCAATACCCGCCACTATCAAGCTTAACCGATAATGGGCTATCATTAAGCCATGTATTAAGTTGGTAATAATCAGGTTGCCCAAGTGCAGTTAAATACGTTGATGGTTTAGCTAATGAACCAATCGCTCTTTGCATTAACCAAGCACGGTTATAACCAGGGTAACGTGGGTCTGCACTACCAATAATTGAGCGAATTTCCCCTGTTTCTCGACTAACTACAACCATTGCTGATTGTAATTCTTTTTTCGTTGATTTGCGCAATTTGTCAATTTCGTTAGTCACCGCTTGCTCTGCTGCAGATTGAGCTACCGGATCAAAAGTGGTAAAAATCTTCATACCTGACAAATGATCTGCTTTATCACCCAATTGTCTTCGCAGTTCGCTACGCACAACTTGCATAAATGCTGGTTGCGGAGAAATCACACCACCCTTGGGTAGTACTGATAGTGGGCGCTGACTTAATAAGTTATACAACTCATCATCAATTATGCCTTGTTGCTGAGCAAGTTTTAACACCACGTTACGGCGCTCAATAACTTGTTGAGGTTGTGTCCACGGATTATATAACGAAGCGCCTTTTACCATACCAACCAGCACTGCTTGCTGATCTAATGTAAGTTCATTAACTGGCCGCCCAAAATAGTAAAGACTTGCCAATGGAAAACCATGAATCTCTTCTCCTCCCGCTTGCCCAAAATAAACTTCGTTTAGATAAAGCTCTAAAATACGTTCTTTACTATAACGGCCATCTAAAATCAAAGCCATATAGGCTTCGCGTATTTTACGGCTTAAACTACGTTCATTAGTCAGAAAAAGGTTTTTAACAGTTTGCTGGGTTAAGGTACTGCCTCCTTCGATGCGGCCAGTAGTCAAATTAACGAAAATAGCACGACCGATAGAATATAAACTTACACCATGATGATCATAAAAACGCTTATCTTCTGTAGCAACCAATGTTTGCAATAACGAATCAGGAAACTGCTTCAATGGAACAAATAATCGTTGCTCGCCATTTGGAGAATGCATCATGGTAATTAATTTAGGATCAATTTTTAGCAATCCAAAATCTCGCCCAGTTTCTAGATTAGTAATGCGATCTATACGATTTTCATAAAAAGTAATACTAACTCTAAATGACGGTTCTTCACCATCAGGAAATGTAAAAGGTCGTCGATAAACCTCAACAGCATTATTACTTACAATAAACTCACCTGGGCGGCTGGCTTTTGTATCTTGCTGACGATATTGTGCACCCTCTAACATTGTCACTACATCATTTAGACTATATTCACTATCAGGCTCAAGATCTATAATTTGTCCATAAACTGCCGCTGGCAACTCCCACACATTACCATCAACTCGCTCCTTGATTTGTTGATCAAGATAAACGCCGTAAACAATAGCCACAGCTGCAATGACAAGAAATAGTTTAAATAATAAGGTCAAAAACCGGCGACAAAGTGTAGACTTCTTATTTTTTTTATTTTTTGGAGAATTTTTGGGAGACCGTTTTTTTGATGTTTTAGTTGACGTGTTCAAACTGCACCTAATATTTATTATCCAATAAAAATTAGCTTATCATAACATAATTTTTTAAGGATATTGCGGTCTTCTTTTTGTAAAAGAGTTTCAGGTAAAATCGATTTTGAAGCATAAAACAAGCGTATGAATTTAAAAATCTAGCTGTGAGCTAATAGTTTTAACTTTCGACAAAAACGCTTTTTTTGACTTACCTGTCAACCCTTCCGAAATAGGTAAACTTGCTGTCAATGGATTAACCGGCTTATTATTAATGTGTAGCTCAAAGTGCAGGTGAGGTCCTGTAGAACGCCCTGTATTTCCAGATAACCCAATCTTATCACCTTGTTTAACTTGCTGACCTGGTTTGACTAAAATCTTATCCAAATGCATATAAGTTGTCATATACTGACGCCCATGCCGAATAGCAATATAATTACCAGCCGAACCACTATACTTTGCAATAACTACTTCACCATTACCAACTGATAAAACTGGTGTACCACGAGACACTGCAAAATCAACACCATTATGTGGAGTTATCGCACCGGTAACAGGATGTAAGCGACGAGGGTTAAAACCAGAGGAAACTCTAGCTTGCTTTGCTAATGGATAGCGGAAAAAACTTTGCGACAAACTGTTCGCATTAATATCATAATATTTACCATCATCTGCTAAAATAGCGTAATAATCTTTGGTACCATTTTTAATGCGTACACCTAACAGCTGACTATTAGATAAACGATTACCATGCATCTCTCTGGTTAAAACAACTGAAAATTTATCACCAACTTGCAAACGACGAAAATCTAAACGCCATTGCAAAGCACGAGTAATCACGCCAATTTCATTACTGGTTAATCCATTTTTGCGAGCATCTGCAACAAAGCTACTTTTAATATCACCTTTTATCACAATATTTTGTGGTACACTTTCAACTGTTTCTGAACTTTCTACAAATTTATCGCCCGATTTTTCATAAATTCGAATATTATTACTGGAGATTGTCCAACTAAAAGTTTGCAAATTATGATTATCATCAGTCGTCCAACTAATTTGTTGACCTATTCTCAAATTTGCAAGTTGTTTAAATTTTGTCGTTAACTGATAGATGTCATTTCGATTAACGTTATAACGAATCAAGATATCATGCAGGGTATCCCCTCGCGCAATAGTGTATTGCACAGTATTATCTTTATCATCAACAATGTCATCTAATTCATCTTTAACAATCTCATCTTCAGGAATATCTGATGATTCAGTAACTGTAGAAGGTTTCCCATTTACCATCTCAACTTTTCCATCATCGATAACAACAGAAGAATGGGTGTTATCATTTACAGTCGTTTCAGCTTGAGGCGTTAAAGGAACATAAACCGTTCGATTCAAATTGAGTGGATTCCACAGAACGATAAATAAGATAACAATGAAAAGAACACCTAATATTGAAAAATAGGTATTTCTAAAATTATTTTTTTCAATATCAGGTGATTTTATTTGTCTTGCCAAAATTAACCTTAACTATTTATTCTAAAACTAGTCTTTATCTAAACAATCCAACAGTTGCTCTGTTAATTTTGCTAAAAATTGTGAATATGCATCTTTAGAAAGAGCAATACCCGTTCCTAATGGATTTAGCTCTCCAATACGTACATCTGTTCCATTCACTATTTTTTCAATAACTGCAGGGCTAAACTGTGGCTCTCGAAATACACATACTGCTCGGTGCTCTTTGAGCGCCTGTTGAATTGCATAAACCTTTTGAACACCCGGCTGAATTGCTGGATTTATAGTAAAACTGCCTAAATTCTTTAATCCGAACCGCGATTCAAAATACCCATAAGCATCATGAAACACAAAATACCCTCTATTTTGTACGTTAATGAGTTTTTTTGCAATGTTTTGTTCTGTTTCTGCAAGTTTTATGATGAATTCGTTTAGATTTGCATCAATCAATGCGTTTTTATCTGGATACAGGGTAATAAGTCGATCATGGATTGACTGCGCAATCACCTTGGCAATTTTAGGTGAAAGCCAAATATGTTCATCATATTCACCATGACGACCATTAGCAGGTATAGGATGGGAGTGAGTATCTTCATGTTCATGATCCTCATGACCTGTTCGAAGCAATACTTTAATCTCTGGTATTGCCATTAATTCAATTTGTTTTTGCTTATCAATACTTTTTAATATTGTTGGCATAAAATCTTCCATATCTTCGCCAACCCAAACCACAAGTTCAGCTGATTTAACTTTAGCCAAATCAGATGGTTTTAAATAATAACTATGTGGAGATGCGCCATCAGGAAGTAAAATATCATTATCAGTTACTCCTGAAGCGATTGCTTCGACAATAAATCCTATTGGCTTTACAGACGAAATAACTTTCGCATTAGCATAATTAACAATACTTTGAATAAAC
>NZ_LZGZ01000184.1:0-376 GCF_001690515.1 Gilliamella sp. Fer4-1
CAATGATTTTATTATCAAAATACCGACAATCGATGAACTTAAATTATCGCCGACCCAAAACTATTACGATGAAGATGGTGATAAAGGTAAAACATCAGAACAAGGTACTTTTTCTTTTAGTTCAATCAACTTTAAATGGTTTGATAATGCAGGGCAAGAAATTGAAAAATCACAATATAATAAAGTCATTGGTTGTGGTAGTGGATTTCAAATGCCACTTAAGTTAGCTATTACCCTTTCTGATGTGCAAGTCCATTCTGAATATGGCGATCCCAAAGATAGCCAATTATCTAATTTAACCAAAGTCTATCAAATCAACACCACATCAGAGATCTGTTTTGCTAAACCCAACCAAATGATAGTCAATAATAAACAA
>NZ_LZGZ01000185.1:0-10634 GCF_001690515.1 Gilliamella sp. Fer4-1
ATTTATGATTGACGCTTCTTTTATTACTCCTGATATGTATGATGAGTATAATCAAGTTAATGGTTTATTAGATCATACTAATGCTTTTCAACATAAATACGAATTTTATGAAAGAATTGCTAATGTTAATAACAATTTAATCCCAGTTATCAGTATATTACCGTCTAGAACGAGAGATAATCTTCAATTTTTATTTAAACTTGAAAATAGACAATACAAAAAAATTGCATTAAGAATAACGGATTTGTCACAAAGCTCAATTAATAACTTATTTGCATTATTAGCGGCATCATATGATGTTAAGAAGATGCTAGTATTATGCGATATAGGATCAATAGTTGGTGAAAATATCAATGTAATTCAAAATAGATTGGACTATATTTTACAGAGGCTTTCAATTGAATATGAGGGTATTGATGTTTCAATAATCTCAACATCATTTCCATCACAAAAAACACCTAACCGAGATGTTGGTGAAGCAACACCTCACCCTGAAACACCTAATCGAGATGTTTGGGATGTAATACCTAACCTTGACTTACTTCTATATTTTAACTTAAAAAGTTCATTTCAAGGAATAAACCTAATTTATGGAGACTATGGTGCAACTAACCCAACATCTCCAATTGAATATGTTCCTGGAATGCAAATAATACCATGTGTAACTTACTACGATAATTATAATTGGTATCAAATGAAAACGGGCAATAACCATGAATTTAATAAATTTATTGATTTAGCTAATTGCCTTGTTTCTGAAAATTTTTATCACGGTAATTATTTTAGTTGGGGAGACACTCAAATTTATAACATTGCAAATAAAACCATTAATAATGGTCATTCAGGAACATGGGATGGCATAAGGATTAATCAACATATTACTTCTATTGCCAGAATGCCTTAATGATACTGTAAATAAATTTGTGTATTTGCCTATTTTTAACTTATTCTAATGTACAAAAAATAGGTGAATAAAAATTGATGAAAAAAATCAAGAGAGTTAGTGACTGAACTAGCCAAAAACATGGAAACTCAAGACGATTTAGGCGTAAAAAATGCATAATTCAGTATAAATATTACGACTGAACATTACATTGTAATATTCGGTGTTTATTGTCTTATGAAATCGTTCACAAATCCTATTCGTCTGCGGGCTATAAGCTTTGGTTTTGGTGTGTTCAATCTCTGCTGGTTAGGATAAAGTTCATAAGCATGGCTTTCCTTTATGTCCATTATATTCTGTGCCTAGGTTGGTATGCGTAATAGTGGTATCTGTTCACTATCAAAAAAAGGAAGCGTTTTATCAGCTACAATTAAACTATTTTTTCAGTATAGACTTTGGTAAAAGCCAGCCTTGAATAGGTATCAATAAACGCTTGTTAGCCTATTTTGAGTGAGTTACAAACTAAATACTTATCAATATACTTTATGTATTAGTCAGCACATCATAATGATAGGCTTGTAGCAAAAAGATTAATGTTATTATTTTTCATTATGTTATAAAATAAAAACTTGAATAAAATCAATGGCTTTTCTGAATGATTTTTATCGTGCTCAGCTAATCTAATCTTTCATTATGATACATCCTAGCCCTTGTCCCTGATATTATGTACTAAGCTTGGTGCATCTAAACGAGCTTTATGTTGCCAATAAAGTGCTTTGATATTCTCAAATAGTTCATTTGATTTTGGTTCACGCTTTAGCCAAACATAATAACCTGATACGCTAACTTTTAACTGACGGCAGACTAGCGGTAATGGGTATGGCAACAAATGTTGCTTCATATATTGGTAATTCACCGACTTGGATGGTTGATAAAGTACACATGCGCCTTTTTTAGCATTTCATTGGCCATTTTTAGTGCTTTGTGTTTTTTCTAGCGCAATCATTTTTTGTTGCTCACAAGTTAGTTCACGTTTACTAGTTTTGTTAGGATTAAGTTGCCTAAGCCATTTATCCATCGTTGATTTATCAATACCTAAATAGTTAGCGGTTTTAGCCAATGAAAAATGCGCATTAGATAAAGCATAATCAACTGATAGTTATTTGAACTCTACGCTGAATTTTTTGACCATAATGTGTCCTCTTATGATTGTTAGTTATATCATGGAGGTGGCATTTACCCATCTTTTTGCGAGGGTCATACCGGTTTCAGCTACTTTTAAAGGTTTAGCTACTTTTAAAATAGTTACGATTTGATGTTCAGTCATTTTTTATCATTAAATCCCCTTTTACTTTTATCATAGAGAATTTTCTACTTTTTTGTTGCACTATTTTAGGAAGTTGTTACATAAAGCATGACCAAACAAATGTAAAAAAAGAGATGCACATTGATATTAAATGCATCTCTTGGTTTCTTTGTGTTTTATGTATAGTATTTAAAATGGAATATCGTCATCAAAATCCATTGGAGGCTCAGGCATAGCTGTGGGTTGAGGGGCTGAAGTTGGTGCACCTTGCATTGTTGGGCGAGATTGTGCTTCTGGCGCAGATGAATAATTATTGGCACTTTGTCCCCATGAACCGTTACTTGCTCCTTCGTTGTTATTGCGAGAACCTAAAATTTGTAATGTACCGCCTATTGGGTTAATAACAACTTCTGTCGTATAACGATCGTTACCTGATTGATCTTGCCACTTTCTTGTTTGTAATTGGCCTTCAATATACACTTGAGTGCCTTTTTTTATGTACTCACCTGCAATTTCGGCTAATTTACCAAAAACAACAACTCGATGCCATTCAGTGCGCTCACGAGTTTCGCCAGTCTGTTTATCTTTCCAGGATTCTGATGTCGCTAAACTAAGATTAGCAACCGCGTTACCATTCGGCATGTAACGAACTTCTGGGTCTTGACCTAGGTTACCAACTAAAATGACTTTATTTATTCCTCGATTGGCCATTATTAACTCCTAAAAATTGCATAAGTATTTTAAACTATGTATTGTAGCATGAGACTATAGTAATATCAGCGAATTTAATTCTATTAATGGAATTTTGTTCACATTTTGTAAAGATATAGAAACATTAGTCTAATCATAGGAATTTGTTACTATAACGAGTATAATACCCGACATTTGTTGATGTATTGTTCTAAACATATTCCCCCTACTGGAGACCTTATGATTAATGCGTTTGGGTTGAAAAACAAACAATTAGTAAAAATTAATGAAGACGATATAAATAATGCGACTTGGATTGATTTAATAGAGCCAGAAGAGGCCGATCGTGATTTTGTTTTAACACATTTAGGACAAAACTTAGCAACGAGTATTGAATTAGATGATATTGAAGCGTCAGCTCGTTTTTTTGAGGATAATGAAGGATTACATGTTCACTCTTTCTTTTTTTATGCTGATGCAGAAGATCGAGCAGGCAATTCAACAGTAGCATTTACTGTGCATAATGGGCGACTATTTACATTGCGAGAACGTGATCTTCCCGCATTTCGTTTGTACCGAATGCGCTCACGTTATCAAACTATGATTGATGGTAATCCCTATGAAGTATTGCTTGATTTATTTGAAGTTAAAGTGGAACAATTAGCTGATCAAATCGAAAATATTTATAGTGAATTAGAAGAGCTAAGCTCAATTATTATGGATCGTTCTGCACAAGAACATTATGATGAAGCGATTACCTCATTGGCAGAGCTTGAAGATACTGCATGGAAAGTACGCTTATGTTTAATGGATAGCCAACGTGCGGTTAACTATTTAGTTCGTCGTGCCAAAATGCCGACCGATCAGCTTGAACAAGCACGTGAAGTTATTCGAGATATTGAGTCGCTTGTTCCTCATAATGAATCGTTATTTCAAAAAGTAAACTTTTTAATGCAAGCTGCGACTAGCTTCATCAATATAGAACAAAGCCGAATTATTAAGATTTTCTCGGTGGTGTCGGTTGTATTTTTACCGCCAACTGTGGTTGCTTCTGCTTATGGTATGAACTTTGAATTTATGCCCGAATTAAAATGGGAATATGGTTATCCATTTTCGTTACTATTAATGTTGTTAGCGGGGGTTGCACCTTATATTTATTTTAAACTAAAAAAATGGTTGTAGTTCTTGGTTATTTTAAATAGTCTTTAAGACTTTTTCTCCGCTAAGCTAACTTAGCTTAGCGGAGCCTCGCCTAAGTAATATCATTAAGGTAAATTAGTTAAATGGTGATAAATAGTTCATAATATTACCTGTTGCACTTTGTGTAGCGGATAATATAAATACTGTTATTTGAATTAGTATAATTAATTTGTCACAGGAGGGAACAACATGAGTCAATATGCACTAGTTACTGATATTGGTGGAACCAATGCGCGATTTGCACTGTATGATTTAACAACTAATAAGTTATCGGCAATCACTAAAATTCTTATCTCAAAAAATGATGTTTTATTAACATTAATCAAAGATTATTTAGCATCCCAATCAGTAACTGTTAAAATGGCTTGTATTGCTATTGCTTGCCCAATTGATAGCGAGGATGTGATCAATCTGACAAACAATGATTTGTCATTTTCACGTTCTGAGTTGGTTCGAGTATTAAACCTTACAAAACTGGAAGTAATCAATGATTTTACCGCTGTGTCAATGTCGATTCCTCAATTATCGAAAAATGAATTAGTTAAAATTGAGGGGGGGGAGCCTGATTTAAATTATCCAATTGCAATTTATGGCGCTGGCACAGGGCTTGGTGTTTCTCATTTAATCAAAGTTAACCAACGCTGGGTTAGTTTATCTGGTGAGGGTGGGCATACAGAGCTACCGATGATTAGTGATGAAGAGGATCGTATTTTAGCTCAACTAAGAAAAAAATTTGGGCGAGTTTCGACCGAACGGTTTCTTTCAGGCAGTGGTATTGTTAATATTTATCAAGCTTTGTTACATATTAATAATAAACCTATAGAAGAGGTGACACCTGACATTATTGTCAACAAAGCTTTATCAAATAGTTGCCCACTTTGTTTGCAAACTTTAACTTATTTTTGTACCTTTATGGGTCGGTTTGGTGGTAATTTGGCTTTAACACTTAATACACAAGGTGGGGTTTATATTGCTGGAGGGATTGTACCGCGTTTTATTGAGTTTTTTAAAGCATCACCATTTAGAGAGGCATTTGAGCATAAAGGCCGAATGTCATATTTAGTCAAAAAAATCCCCGTTTATGTAATAACTCATGAGGATCCTGGGTTATTGGGTGCAGGTGTTTATTTGCAAAATAGTCTTAAATAAAGATTTATTGATAAGGTTTTATTTTATGATGTGGTGTTATATTTATCGAAGTACCAAAAAAGAAAACTGTTATTTATATATGGAACATGAAAATAACTTTTCAAGCATTCCAGATAAGATACTTTCGATTTTTGGTACACCAGTATTTGTGATGAAAGTATTACTTGATGGCAAACGACGTTTTGTTGTTGGCACTTCAGATGAAATCGAACAAAAAATAAAAACAGATGGCTTTTTCTTGCAGATGTTAAAAGAAGATGATTTTAAAGTATGATTGAACCATTTTGGGAATATAAAACGTTAGAGCAAATGAGCGACGAAGAGTGGGAACAACTTTGTGATGGTTGTGGTCAGTGTTGCCTGAATAAACTTATGGATGAAGATACGGACGAAATCTTATACACCAATGTAGCTTGTAATTTGCTTGATTCTAATACTTGTCAGTGTAAACATTATTATAATCGCTTTGATTATGAACCTGATTGCATTAAGTTAACACGTGAAAATTTACTTACTATCGAATGGTTACCTGTAACTTGCACTTATCGTTATTTTTCTGAAAAAGGCATGCTACCTGATTGGCACCCACTTATTACAGGAAATAAGAAGCTTATGCATAAGCTGAAAATATCGGTTAAAAATCGCATTGTCTATGAAAAAGATGTGATTTGTTGGGAAGATCATATTATCTAATACAGATCAGCATTATTGCCTTCTTTAAATTGTTGTTAAATATTAATTTTTAATAGGTATTTTTCTACTAATTTGGTATAGGTTATTAACAACTAAGTGATTTCTTATAGTTAAAAATCAGGTAGGAAGTTTAAATAAGAAGTGATTAATTTAGTCCTCAGTAGAAACAAAGGCGGCAATAAATAGACCTCGAATTATATCGAGGTCTATTAACAATGAGCTAAGGCGCAATAAACGCCTTTTCTTATATATGAGGTTTATTTTTTAGCTTGCTCAGCGGCTTTAACAATTGCTGCAAAAGCATCTGCTTTTAGTGATGCCCCACCAACTAATGCTCCATCAATATCTGGTTGAGTAAATAGTTCAGCGGCATTTTTGTCATTAACAGAACCACCATATTGAATGATTACTTGCTCAGCAACTTTAGCATCTTGTTTAGCTATATGGTCACGAATAAATTTATGAACAGCTTGTGCTTGTGCTGGAGTTGCTGATTTGCCAGTTCCAATTGCCCAAACGGGTTCATAAGCAATAACCGCGCCGTTAAATGCTTGAACTCCAAGCGCTTTAATTACCGCATCAATTTGGCGAGCGCAAACAGCTTGTGTTTGTCCAGCTTCGTTTTCTGCTTCTGTTTCACCAATACATAAAACAGGGACTAAACCAGCTTCTTTTATTACACCAAATTTTTTAGCAATAAATTCATCAGATTCTTTGTGGTAAGTTCGACGTTCTGAATGCCCAATAATTATATGACTAACGCCGATATCTTTTAGCATTTCAACAGAGACTTCACCTGTATAAGCACCAGACAGATTAATGCCGACATCTTGAGCTCCCAAAATAATATTAGAGCCATCTAACTGATGTTTTACCAAATCAAGGTAGACTACCGGTGGTGCAATTGCAATATTGCAAGCCGTGTTATTTGATAGCTCATTTCGTAGCCCTGCGACTAAGCTTTTAGCCATGTCGGTACTGCCATTGAGCTTCCAATTTCCCATAACAAGTGGTTTACGCATAATTTTCTCCAACTTAAAGTTTAAAATAGTGTTGATTTTAGAATGAATTCGGTATAATGATTAGCATTATACACCAAATAATTTGAGCTTGAGGAAAAATATGTCATTAGAAATATTGAATCAATTAGAGAGTAAAATCCAACATACTGTTAATACTATCACTACATTACAACAAGAGATTGCTACTTTAAAACAAGGCAATCAGGAGTTGGAACAGCTGATTAATGATAGTTCTGATGAAATGAAAGCGTTACGTGACGAAAACGACAAACTAAAACAAGATCAACAAATGTGGCAACAACGCATTCAAACTTTACTAACTAAAATAGGTGAAATTACCCAATAAGTTAGCTACTTTACCTGTAAACGCGACTTATGTCGCGTTTGTTTTATTTTTTACTAAATGCTATGACGAAACTTAAGTTTAATGCGAGAAGAGCTAAAATCATTATGGATCACTCAGACTATTCATTTAATTGAAAACGAATCTGGGCGGTTTGCAGATCAAGATATTAATAGACAAGTAAGAGCGATGCAGACATCACTTACTAATCGTATTGTGATGCGTGCTGTCATGTTGTCTAAAGAAAATGGTTTGCTTTCAGCGCAAAAAACATTATTACGTGCAGCAAAACTTTCTTTTATTATATTACTTTTTTTATCCACTATATTTGGGGCAACCTTGGCTTTTGGCGCTTTAAGCCAAGATCCGGTTAATTTGTATTGGGCTATTTTTAGCTTATTAGGCATGCATTTAGTTACCTTATTAATTTGGTTACTTTCTTTTTTCTTTTTTTCAAATCTTGGTGGTAGTTTACTTGTTTATTATTGGCTATGGCTGACTAAAAAATTTTCTCAGAAAAAGACAGTACAACAGCTTATTCCCGCTTTTGTTGAGTTATTTGGTGTACGTATCCGTTGGTTAATTGGTTTTGTTCTCAATCTTTTTTGGACCCTTATATTAAGTAGTGCGCTATTAGTATTAGTTGTTTTATTTTCAACTCAACATTATCGATTTGAATGGAAAACAACATTACTGAGTTCGGATGCTATTATTAACTTAACTCATTATTTAGGTTGGTTGCCTTCTTTAATCGGTTTTACCATTCCAAACAATGATATTATAAGACTCAGTGAACAAGCATTAAATGCCAGTGACGCACGTTCAGCTTGGGCAATTTGGCTACTTGGGGTTTTTTGTGTTTATGGACTAATCATTCGATTGCTCTGTATGGTGATTTGTGGGCTTAACTGGGTAATAAGTTGTCGGCAAATTAAATTAAATACTCAAACTGCCTGTTACCAATTATTAGCTAATGACTTACAACCATTGTTAGTTAATGTTGAAGATGCGGATAGTAAAGGAAAAGATAAGGTATCTCACTTAACCAACCACTTTATAGAAGATGGGCAAGGCGCTTTTTTGGTCGCCATTGACATACAGGAAGATTGGTCTCCACCAGATTCAGTTACTTTTTTAGGTTTTTTAAATACACGCGAGCAACGCCGTAACATTTTAGATTATTTACAATTATCGCCAGCTAAAAAATTATTAATTGCTATTGATACTGATAGGGCTCCTGATAGGGGAATGTTAAATTTAATTAATCAATTGATGAATAAATCACAACAAAACCGAATTTGGTTTATTAATCAAGGTAAGCAACTTAATAATTGGCAGGATTTATCACTACAATCAGCTACACCAACATGGTTAAACGAGGAATTTTAACATGTTAACAACATTAAAATTAGCTGTGGTAGGGCATTCAAATGTAGGTAAAACTTCGTTATTACGAACTTTAACTCGGAATAGTCGCTTTGGTGATGTTTCTGATAAACCTGGAACAACTCGACATGTTGAGTCTATTAAAGTGCCTTTAGATGAGCAAAAGTCAATCATTTTCTATGATACGCCTGGATTAGAAGACAGCTTGGCATTATATGATTACATTAATCAAATAACGCCAGCAAATAGTAGGCTTGATGGCGTTGATAAATTAACAAATTTTTTACAAAGTCCTGAAGCAGAAAATTCTTTTGATCAAGAAGCCAAGGTCATTAGGCAGTTATTAAAAAGTGATGCAGCTATATATGTTATTGATGTGCGAGAACCTATTCTTGCTAAATATCATGATGAATTGACTATTTTAGCCAGCGGTGATAAGCCATTGTTAGCCGTGCTAAATTTTACTGTCCATGAGGAAAAAAATGAAAAGGAATGGAAAAAATTGCTTTCACGTGTGGGGATTCATGCTATCATAAAGTTTGATGCTATAGTGTCTCCCATAGACGGCGAGGAGCGGCTGTACAAAAGCCTAGCTTTATTAATTGAACCTGCAAAGGTTATTTTAGAACAATGGCTAGATCACATTGTGCAAATGCGCGAATCTCGCAATCACAGTGCTAATTTGATTATCGCAGAAGCGTTAGTTGATGTCACTGCTTTTTATAAAATGATAAAATCAGATGACAAACAAGCTATTGTAGATATGCAAAATCAAGTAAGAAAGCGGGAACAATTAGCAATAAACGAATTGTTAAAACTTTATCAATTCAATTCTGTACTAGAGAGTGAAGAGCATTTACCTTTAATAAAAGGTCGTTATAATGCCGATCTATTTAATATAGATGCGCTAAAAACGATGAGCAAACAGCTGGCAAAAGGTTTTGTGTCAGGTGCAACTATTGGGGCAAGCATCGATTTAGCTGCAGGCGGAATTACGCTTGGCTCAGCAGCCTTAATTGGGGGCGCTGTTGGTAGTTTAATGCAAACAGCTAAACATTATGGCTCTAGAATGCGATACCAACTTTCTGGATATAGAAAATTAAGTATTGATGATGTGATTATTTGTTTTTTTTCTTTAAGGCTTATGAATCTTAAAGAAAGTTTAAATTATCGAAGCCATGCGAACACATCGCCTATTAAGTTATCAAAATTAGACAAACAAGAATGGGAAAAAGGTGTGTTGCCTAAAAGTTTAAAGGTAGCTAGACGTTATTCGCATTGGTCGACTTTAAATAAAGGAACAAAAAGAAATGATAAAAAATGGCAATCGACTATTAGGAACGTTGCTGAGCAGTTGCATTAGCACGCAGAAATGTTTTCTAATAATGACATTTGTTTTGTCTATTTTTATGCTATTTGGCTGTAGTTCTAGCCAACCTCAGGTTTCAGGCAAGAAAACTAAATCTGATTCGATTATGTTAGCTAAAATAGACTCCCATTATAAAAAATGGCAAAATACACCCTATCGTTATGGAGGCACCACGTTAGCGGGTAGTGATTGTTCTGCATTGGTAATGAATTTTTTCAAAAACAAACTGTCAAAAAACTTACCAAGAAGTGCTGCTGAGCAAGCTCGATTAGGTGTTAAAGTTAATAAGCCTAAAGCAGGTGATTTGGTATTCTTTAAGACAGGCCGTAGCCGCAGTGGTTTACATGTTGGGATTTATTATGCTAATGGTAAATTTTTACATGCTTCAACATCAAAAGGTGTGATTTATTCAAACTTGAATGATAGTTACTGGAAGAAGCATTATTGGATGGCACGCCGTTTAATAACTAGCAAAAGCTAAATCTATATGAAATTAAAGCACTCTAAATTCAATCTATTTAGAGTGCTTTAATGTTATTTTATTCTTTTCCTCTATAATTAAATAATTGATTTTTGTCTTAATTCACGCATTA
>NZ_LZGZ01000186.1:0-3370 GCF_001690515.1 Gilliamella sp. Fer4-1
CGTAATAATTTTTAATTATATTTACTTATTTTTTCGCCGACATTGTCGGCGAATTTTTAATGATAAGTGATAAAAATACACCTTCTTCCAACCAAACCAAAAAAGCGCCAATGTTATCACTAGATCTTTGTTAATTTTACGGCTCGACTTCTTCAGTATTATTATCTCTTTTCGCTTTTATTTTTTTGACATTTTCAGTTGCTACCGAGGCCATTCTTCCCATGGTATCTCTAAGAATTTTTCCATCATCGGTTTTAAATGAAGCAAGTTGTTCTATACCATTTTCATCGACTTCAAAATAGGTTGCTTCAACAAACCCCAATTTACTTGCATAGAATAAATGAGGAATACTACCACGAGTTGAATTATAGATCTGAACTGCCGCATTATAATCTTCTCTTCTTTTTAAAATCGTGTTTTCAATCTCATCAAGTTGCACCATTAATTGCTGATAAGTCGAGTTTGCTTTTAAATCAGGAAAACGATTTGCTAGCATTTGAACATTACCGATAACTCGAGATGCTTCAGATGCAACATTATTTGCGGTAGCAATATTATTACTCTCAGTCACGGTAAAGTGAGTTAACTTTTCATGATCGCCATAACTAGACGCGATATCAGACAATCTTTGTGCTATATCGTGCCTTTTCTTTATCGTTACATAAATATTTGATTGTTTTTGTTTTACATTTTCAGCTAAGCTCCTAAGCTTATTGTATGCAAAAAATAGCCAAACTAAAACAGCAATGACCAAAATAAAAAATAAGAAAAACATATTATTGTCTCTTTGTTGTAATTAAATTTCTATAATTTAGATAATTAATATTTCTTTATATTTCATTGTGAAGATATGATAAAAGCAAGCCAATATGAAACGGGTTTGAATAAATATATAGAATTGAGCATATATTACAGCTGGCTTATTGATATTAGAAGTATCACCTATTCAGTAAATATGGCTCGCATCAAGCCCGTTATAACCTTGCTAATTAATAGGCACGTTATCACACATTCTTGTTACTTTCAACTTATGTTAAAACAATAACTTATTTTATTTATTCAGTAAATAGGGTCTGTAGATAACAGGTGAGATAAATGATGGAGTTTTAAACCTAACACTGTTTATTAGTTTGAAATAGTGTGAATGAATTTTTTTCAAAATAAATTTTATTTCATAAGTTAAAGAATTTGTTCGCAAATAGAATAGATATAAATTATTTATACTATTTTTTATAATGATACACCTGCATTAACTACCGATTTATTCATTATAATTAAATTTATATTCTTGTATTTTAGATTCTTTTCTGCTTTCTTACAGTGCTTGTTTATTGCATAGTTTCAATAATCAATATCTAAAATCTGTTTATATGCAAAGATTTTGTTGGCTTTGACTGATTTGCATTGATATGTTATTGATGCGTAATTCATCTATTTGCTTTCTAGCGTGTCATAATGAAACTTCTGGATAACTACCAAAGCTAATTAATGCGCCTTTTTTGATATACGGACGCATATACTTAAAACACCATATTTTAGAATTATTCGATTTAACCAAGAGATACATACCACCATCATCAAATAACGAATAATCTTTCCCTCTTTGCTTGGCGGTTTTTATTTAGGTGGTCTGTTAATGGATGTGCTTTTCTAGCCATAATTATTTTAGGTATACGATATATAGGTATATTATCTTCTTATACCTAGGCATATACCTAAAAATTTTGGTTGTAAATGTACCTTACTGATACTTAATGGGCAATAAAATAGACTTTAAGGCTTTTTATTACTGGGTTTGATGTGCTTTGTAGGGTTTAAAAGAATGTTGCTGTTTATTGATTTGGTGCCGTGGGCGGGACTTGAACCCGCATGCTCTTAGAGCACTACCCCCTCAAGATAGCGTGTCTACCAATTTCACCACCACGGCGCCGTTTTTATTCAGGAATATCCGATGTTGAATTCTGTTGTGTTGGTTGAGCAACTGGGGCGGTTATTTGTTCCGTTTTGCTTTCGTTTTGTTGCGTTGTTGTTGGTATACTATCTTCAAGGCTATCAAACTCGCCAGTTCTAGTTACGTGCGGTTTGCTACCCAAATTCGATAGTAAAATGCTTATGATAAAAAACAAAATACCTAACAAAGTTGTAGCGCGAGTTAAAAAATTTCCACTACCGGAAGAACCAAACAAAGTTGCTGACGCACCTGAGCCAAAAGAAGAACCCATATCAGCCCCTTTGCCTCGTTGAATCAAAACTAAAGCGATAATCGCTAAAGCGATAATCAAATAACTCACAATCAAAAATTCGTACATTTCAACCTGTCAATTTTATATGTTCTACAACAGAATCCATTGGTGCGAAATATTAGCGAAAGACAAGCCAACAAGCAAGTAAAATTTCAAGAATTGTTGGCATGTTTTATAAAATGTCCTTTTTAATTAATAAAAATTACTGATTTTTAAACTAAAATCGATATTACCGTTATTACAACCAAAACTATTTTTCACTTGAATTGAGGCCATTACGCTTTGCATACAGCATGTAATAACTGTTCTTTTCCCCATACTTGAATTTGTCCTATCCAAGCATCAATAGCATATTTGTTAAAATATTCTGGATATTGTTCTGTCAGTGGAAATTCATCAGATGAAAAAAACCAGTAATAATGGTGGGACCAAGTTGAGTTTGGATAGTTAATATCATTTGCCATTCCCCATTCACTTAGTAATCCTTGATTAATTGCGCGTGTAAAAAGATCCCATTGCAAAGGGTCTTCTAACCATGTTTCTGATGCATTAGGCGAATTAGACATTTCGGCTCTAGTTGGTATGTTTTTTTCACCTCCACAAGCGATTTTTGCTTGCTCATAAGTATGAAGAACATCTCCTTGTGGTATAACCCAAGTTTTGGTTGGATTAAATGTGTAAGTTTTTACTATATTGGGATCAGGCTTAAATTTTGCTGATATAGTCACTGAGCCAGTAGGTTTACTATTAAGTACAACCATGCCATATTTATCTACAGTCACACTATTTACAGGGGTAGCATTAATAGAATAGTCCCAATCTGTTTGTGCTCCTGTCATAATTAATTGAAACTGCGCTCCCGGAAATCCGGTTGTTGGAAATTTTGGATTGGCAGAGGCATAAAATCCATTGATAGGATCAAAAACGTTATGATCGTATCCTCCACCACAAAGATGATCTCTATATTCTGTGCCTGGCTTATTCCACCCTTTATCTCCTCGGTTGTAATCGACAATTGAGCTATCAATATCATTATAACCTATAAGCGCACAATCCGTTTTTCCATTTTGGGTAAAATGATAGGGGCTTCCCCAAGTTTGTTTATTATTGACTATCATTTGGTTGGG
>NZ_LZGZ01000187.1:0-2626 GCF_001690515.1 Gilliamella sp. Fer4-1
TAGGAGAAGAATATGAGCGATGCTTTACCGATTAACTTTACTGATGCGGCAGCTAATAAAGTTAAATCACTCGTCACAGAAGAAGAAAACCCAAATCTAAAATTACGCGTATATATAACTGGTGGTGGATGTAGTGGGTTTCAATACGGTTTTACCTTTGATGAAAAAGTGAATGAAGATGACCTAGCTATCGAAAAAAATGGTGTATCGTTAGTTATCGATCCTATGAGTTTACAATATTTAGTTGGTGGCACCATTGATTATGTTGAAGGATTACAAGGCTCTCGTTTTGTGGTTGATAATCCTAATGCAACTACAACTTGTGGCTGCGGATCTTCTTTTAGTGTTTAAATTGCATTTGTTTTTTTACACTATTAGCTTTTATCGCTAAACAAACAATCATACTTTTCTGATTTTTAGTCAAATAGAACAATAAAGCCACAAAACATGACAAACATTGAGCAGTTAGACAATAATTTTAATATTTTTGTTGACGCCAAATTTTAGATGGGTAAAATGCACAGCATTCAAAACGCAGTTACTCTTAAGTAACCAGTTTTGAGCCCGGGTGGTGAAATCGGTAGACACAAGGGATTTAAAATCCCTCGGCCTTTTTGGCCGTGCGAGTTCAAGTCTCGCCTCGGGCACCATTAAACAAACACTTCTTATGCGGGAATAGCTCAGTTGGTAGAGCACGACCTTGCCAAGGTCGGGGTCGCGAGTTCGAACCTCGTTTCCCGCTCCAATTATTAATCTAAAGACTTCTAAAATAATCCATTAAGTCAACGTATTTCTAGCTTAGAGGGTTGTTTCTGGGATTTTTTATTCTATATTCATCCACTATAATCTAAAGGATACCAACTCAGTTTGACACTTCATTTGGCATTTTGAAATCTGCAATTGGCATTTTGTATTTTACAGTGTTTCCAACTTTTTAAGCTTGATAATTCAAACCTTACTCATTTTATTTAAGGAGACTTATCATGGCTCTTACTGATGCAATTATCCGTAACGTAAAACCTAAAACAAAAGATTATCAGCTATATGATATTCTCGGCTTATCTTTGAATGTAACCAGTTCTGGTACTAAATCTTTTAAATTCAGAATTATGAAAGAAGGTAAAAGGCATAACATTACTTTGGGTCAATATCCATATCTTTTTGGTACTAAAAAGTGTGGGCATACCATATAATTACAAAATACGATAAGATAATTAGTATAATAGCAATCTTGTGCCAGCCTCTTACTGGCACAAATTCTTTGGAATGTTATAGGTTTTCAATTAAATAATAGATTTAGTGGATCATGGCTGTAATGACTCGCGTAATTTTTATTATGAATTGTTCGATTAATTGACTTTTCTAAATATGCTAACATTTCGTCAAATACAGAGTTTCCTAGGCTAAATCGATTGACTCCTGCTAACTGAAGATCATCTATGTTACTGATGTTAGGTAAATTTAAAATGTTTAAGGGGAGCGCTATTTCATCGGAAATCTCACGAATTTCATTTAAATTGCTTAACCCTGGAACAAATAAACAGTCGGCGCCAGCACTTTTATATATAGAAGCCCTAGCAATTGTTTCAGTCAATTTATCATGACAAAATGGGCTCAAATAAGTATCAGTCCTTGCATTAAGAACAAAATGAGGAAACCCTTTGGCGAGTAACGTTGATTTGATGAGCGATATAATTCTTGAAAAATTTGTCGGGGATTGTAAGCTTCCACTAATTTGCGAATCTTCAATATTAATTCCAGAACATCCGATATCTGCTAATTTAATCACGTTATCGACAATATCAGTTACTCGAGATGAATACCCTTTTTCCATATCAACAGATAAGGGGATTTTTACTACCTTTAGAATATTTTGAGCATTATGCAAAACTGTGTAGAATGTGATGTTTTCACCATCTTTCACGTTGTTGGTGGCCGATAATGCGCTACTTGATGTACCTAAAGCTTTATAACCAGCCTTCTCATAAATTCTTGCTGAAAGCACGTCCCAGCAATTAGCCAAAACAAAAAAAGATTTTTTAGAGTGTAACGCTTTGAAAGTAGAATAATTCATAATTTATTTTAGCCTTTACTATTTTCAGTCAATAAACATCCCCGTAGTGTGGGCTATTAACCGTAGTTATATTTGTGAAATAAAACCCATTTTTTAAAAAAAATGGAACCATATAATCATTGCAATCCAGAATGATTGTTTTTTTACCTCTTAAATTTGCAAGTTTTTCCGCTTGCGCTAACAAGTTACAACCCAAACCTAAGCACCGAAAATCTTTTGAAACCATCAATTTTGTTAAAAATATAGAATTATTTTTAGTAACAGATTGAAGCATTAAACTATATTCTGAATTAAGCATTTTCTCAGACTCTATCAACCTGATGGTGGCAACGACCTTGTCCTTAAAATGAGCAGCATAAATTATGGAATAGGGTTCTAAATCATCATAAATTATTCTTTTGGAATGGTTTAAATCCGATATTTTTCGATTCATTTCCACATAATAAATTTGATACCAAAATTGATATATTGGTAATCGATTAAAAGGTTTTTTTATATACTCCAAAAACGAAATATTTTTATTATTTGAGTCATCATTAATATTACACATAA
>NZ_LZGZ01000188.1:0-3822 GCF_001690515.1 Gilliamella sp. Fer4-1
TTCCAATTAAGTGAAAAGGGCTCCTAAAGTGAGCCCTTTTTGTTAATATTTTATGAGAAATTTATTTAGTAGTGCTAGTTTGTTAAAAAGTTTCAAGAAAGAACCACTTTTAAGTATAAAATGCTGTAATATTCATATAATATAGAGTGAACTTCTTGATAACAAATACTATGAAAAAATTATACCCCTTTGTTCTAATTAATATCTTTATTTCATCAATAATAGCAATTCGATTCTTTCTTGTTCCTGGGGGCTCATTTCATTGGCTAGGGATGGTATTTTCAATATTTGCGGTATTAGGGCATTTCTTCTCTGCCTACTTGCTACTTTTAATTATTTGTACTCCTCTGCTTTTACTTAAGCAATTTATTCGTAATATCATTCTTACTATTTTATTTAGTTTTTTCCAAATTGGATTATATATTGATACGATTGTTTTTGAACAGTACCGGTTTCATATAAATCAATCTGTTTTATCGATGGTTTTTTCTGGTCAGATTGTTGATTTTTCAATGTTGACTTACCTTTTAATGCTAGTGCTTATTGTTGTTTCATTTTGTGCAGAGTATTTCATTCTTTATTTTGTTAATAATAAATTGGTTTTATCGCAAAAAAAATCAAAGATTATCTTACTATCAATAATATTTCTTTTTAGTTCATTTTTGATTAGTCATGTAGTGCATATGATCGCATTTTATTATGCTTATTCGCCTATTATGGCAGTAAAAGAATATATTCCACTTTATCGCCCATTTACATCAAAAAAAATTATGAGTTTTTTTGATGCAAATGGGCAAAGAAAAGTTGTGTATAATAAGGACAATAGTAATGCTAGTGTTTATTATCCAAAAAAACCACTGGTAATTAATCCAGATAATAATAAACCTAAAAATATTATGTTTATTGTTTTAGATTCTTGGCGATATGATACATTTAGTGAAGAAATTTCTCCTAATACATTTCGTTTTGTTAAGCAAAATAATGGTGTAGTTTTTGATAACCATTATTCAACGGGTAATGCAACACGTACTGGTATTTTTGGATTGTTTTATGGTATTCCTGGTACCTATTGGGATGCGTTTTTACGAAATAGTATTCCTTCACTATTTATTACTACATTACAGAAAGAAAATTATAATATTGGCATCTTTACGTCAGCTAAAGTTTCTGCTCCTGAGTTTGATCGAACCGTATTTGTCACTATCAAAAATTTAAGAATCAGTAGTAAAGATGGTTCGGCATCAAGTCGAGATAAGCAAATCACAGACGATTGGCTGGCATGGTATAAAACACGAGATGCTTCTAAACCAACATTTTCATTTTTATTTTATGATGCTCCTCACGCTTATGATTTCCCTGCCGATTCATTGGTAAAATTTAAACCTATTGGTGATTTAAATTATATGACATTGAATAATGACACCGATCCTTTGCCAATTTTTAATCGCTATAAGCAAAGTGTTTATTATGACGATTCTTTATTGCAAAATGTCTACGATGAACTAGTTAAATCAAACTCATTAGAAGACACAATAGTAGTCATTACTGGCGATCATTCTCAAGAGATGAATGATAATAAATTAGGATTTTGGGGGCATAATGGTAATTATACGGATGCGCAAACAAAAGTCCCTTTTATTATCATTGGAGGAAAAGAGTTAGAAAAAATCAAAGGTAATAGCAGAAAACTAACTAGTCATGAAGATGTTGTTCCAACCTTAATGAAACACTATTTATATGTGAAAAATGATATAAGTGATTATTCGACAGGTTATGATTTATTTAGCTCCATCGTCGATCGTAACTGGCTTTTAATGTCAAATTATAGTTCTTATGCGGTAAAGACATCTAGTGATATCTATCTTGTGAATCGATTAGGTATTAGTCATCATATGGATTTACATAATCGTGAAATTAATGAAACACCGAATTATCAATACATTTATGAGGCTATGAATCATATGCGCTATTTTTTTCAACCAGAGAAAAATAGTTTAAGCAATAAATTAGATTAAATTAGAGGAAATATCCGCCATTAGGCGGATAAATTATTACTAACGCACATCGGCGCAATTCAAGCAGTAAATATATCGATTTTGAGAGTCGTGAAACTTACTCCATAAAGAAACCTGCTGTTTAAGTTGTTTTGCTTCAGGTAGTTGTTCAAAAACTATTTCAGCAGTTGATTGAGGCAACATTGCTATCATATTTGAATAAAATGCATTAAACCAATTTCCATTTGGTTTTTGCCAGTCAATTTCGTAATCGGTTATATGAGCCAATGTTGCAGCCGTTTCAATGGCGTCATCGAAGTCGCCTAATTTATCAACAAGCCCAATTTTGTTTGCCTCTGAGCCTAACCAAACTTGGCCTTGTCCTATTTTATCAACTTGCTCAGTCGTCATATTCCTTGCGTTTGCTACTAAAGAAATAAATGTTTGATAGCCATTGTCGATATTCATTTGAATTAGTTGATTCATTTCGCTAGGTAGTTCTTGCGTTGAGCTATTTCCCGCTAACGGTGAGGTAGCTACTCCATCACTGTAAACACCAATATGAGATAATGATTTTTCAAATGTTGGAATAATACCGAAGATACCAATAGAGCCTGTAATGGTATTTGGGCTTGCAATAATGTAATCAGATGCGGTTGATATCCAATATCCACCTGATGCAGCCATTCCGCCCATAGAGACGACAACAGGAATTTTATAGCTACGTAATGCATCCAATTCACTACGGATTGCTTCTGATGCATCTACGCTGCCTCCAGGGCTATTTACTCGCAATACTACTGCTTGTATGTTATGTTTAGTTAAATTTTTACGAATATTTCTTAATTGTTCTACAATGTCTTGACTACCCGCAATATTACTACTGTTTTCTCCATCGCTAATAGTACCGTTGACAAAAACAACTGCAATAAGTGGCTTGTTATCATTATCTGGCTCTTTATCTTTTGATTTAAGTTGATAATCATAAATGCTTAATTGATGTTTCTGAGTCAATTCGGACTCAAATTGGTAGTTAGATGCAATGGCATCAACTAATCCATTAGATATAGCATATTGAGCCATGTTTCCATTCGCTGCTTTTAAATTAGCTAACATAGTATCTGGTGCCGGAACCAATTGTGTGTTAGTTTTTTTTCGTTGCGTTGATATATCGTCAAGATAGTTATTCCACATAAGTGTTAGCCAACGAGTCGTATTGCTTTTTGCTTCTTCAGACATATCATTACGAATGAATGGCTCAATGGCAGACTTATAAGTACCGACTCTAAAAACGTGTGTGTTGATTTTTAAATTATCAAGTAGGGTTTTATAGTATAGGTTGTTGGCTGCTAATCCATATACATTAACAGCGCCAATAGGTGTCAAATAGATTTTATCTGCATAGCTTGCTAAATAATATTGGCTTTGATTAAAGCTCGAACCAAAAGCGTAAATTGGTTTATTAGATTCGCTAAATTTAGCCAAATATTTACCCATATATTGAAGAGCGCTCATGTCTGCGCCAACAAAATTATCTAATTTTAGGACCATACTGGTAATCTTTGGGTCATTGGTCGCTTGAGCTATTTTTTGCGTCAATTCGAATAAACTATTTTCACGGGAGGTATTTATTTTTTTGCCGTAAATTTTATTTTGTAAGGCATAAATTTCATCACTATAGAGTGTGTTATCAACAATAATCCCTTCAATATCCAAAACCAAAGCTCCATATTGTGGAACAATTTCTTGTTTTTGTGTTTCTTTGATTAATGTGATAACACTAAAAATTAAAATAATAATAATTAGAAATATTAGATTAAGAAATATT
>NZ_LZGZ01000189.1:0-7837 GCF_001690515.1 Gilliamella sp. Fer4-1
AAAAGGACAGATCCCTCGATCTCGTGAATTAACTTCGTTATTAATCTTGTTAATCGGTACGATGTTATTTTGGTTGATGGGCTCATATTTAGTTAACCAGTTAATCGCAATCATAAAAACGGCAATGAAGTTTTCGTACAAAGTCAAAGATGAGAAGTTAATCATCTCCAATTTAGTTAACTCATTCACCCATGGTTTTTTGTCAATTGCGCCAATTTTTTTGGGTTTAGTGATTATTGCTCTCTTTGCACCACTTTGTGTGGGGGGATTGCTTTTTAGCCTACAATCAATTAAACCAAATTTTAAAAAACTCAATCCAATATCTGGGTTGAGTAGGTTATTTAGTACTAAAATTTTTTCTGAGTTACTAAAAAGTATACTTAAAGTTATTTTAATTGCTATCACTTCAACATTGTTTTTAATGCACCATTTTCCTGACATGCTTTCGTTGCCCCATATGTATTTAAATGATGCACTAGCTAAAGCAATACAGTTAGTGATCCTTTGCGCAATACTAAGCGTTATATCGTTAATACCCATGGTGGGTTTTGACATCTTTCATCAAATATGGAGCAATTTAAAAAAACTGAAAATGTCAAAACAAGAAATTAAAGATGAGTTTAAAGAGCAAGAGGGAAATCCGCAAATTAAAGGACGTATTCGCCAAATGCAACAAGCAATTGCTAGGCGACGAATGATGAAAGATGTGCCAAAAGCCAATGTCATTGTTACCAACCCAACCCATTACGCCGTTGCTCTGCAATATGATGAAAAAACAATGATTGCACCAAAGTTATTGGCAAAAGGTACTGACAAACTTGCACTGCGCATTAAAGAAATTGCTAATAAACATGACATTCCCCAATTAGAAGCCCCTCCTCTTGCGCGGGCTTTATATCGCCATGGCGAAATAGGGGAAACGATTCCAACTGAATTATATACTGCTGTCGCACAAATATTAGCTTGGGTATATCAATTAAAACATTGGCATAAATACGGCGGTGATAAACCACCTGTGCCGAATAATTTACCTGTACCTGAATCATTATCCGAAAATAAATAAAGGTAATTACTAATCTTATGATTAAATCTAAACTACTAACTTTATTATCAATAAATACATTAAAGAGTGGACATTATCAGATCTTAGCTGGCCCAATGCTAATCTTATTGATTCTTTCAATGATGGTATTACCACTTCCGGCATTTATTTTAGATCTATTTTTTACGTTTAATATTGCGTTATCAATTATTATATTAATTGTGGCATTATTTACTAAACGCGTGCTTGATTTTGCCGCATTTCCAACTGTTTTATTGTTTGCAACTTTACTAAGGCTATCGTTAAACGTTGCATCGACACGAGTGGTATTACTAAAAGGGCATACGGGTAGCGCTGCAGCTGGGCGAGTTATTGAAGCCTTTGGGCACTTTTTGGTTGGTGGTAATTTTGCTATCGGTATCGTCGTATTTATCATTTTAGTTATCATTAACTTTATGGTCATCACCAAGGGGGCAGGTAGAATAGCTGAAGTTGGTGCACGCTTTGCTTTAGATGGTATGCCAGGTAAACAAATGGCTATTGATGCCGATCTTAACGCTGGCTTAATAGGAGAAGACGAGGCCAAAGCACGCCGAGCTGAAGTAAGTCAAGAGGCAGATTTTTATGGCTCAATGGATGGTGCCAGTAAATTTGTCCGTGGCGATGCTATCGCTGGGTTATTGATAATGGCAATTACCATTATTGGAGGGTTACTCGTTGGAGTTATCCAACATGATATGACACTATCTGATGCGAGTAAAACCTATGTATTACTCACTATTGGTGATGGGTTAGTTGCGCAAATTCCTTCATTAATCATTTCAACAGCAGCTGGTGTAATTGTAACGCGTGTATCATCACAAGACAATATCAGCGAACAAATGCTCAGCCAGCTATTTAACAATCCACAAGTATTAATTTTAACCGCGGTTGTCATTGGTTTACTTGGGCTAATTCCTGGTATGCCCAATTTAGTATTTTTACTCTTTACCGCTATTTTATCATCACTTTCTTGGTGGCTAACTAAACAGAGAAAAACACAACAAACAACGCAACCCAAACAAGTTAATGCACAAGCAACTACACCAACCAATATCGAAGCGACGTGGTCAGATGTTAATATTGAAGATATATTAGCAATGGAAGTAGGATATGGGCTTATCCCTATGGTAGATCAAACCGAAAACGGTGAATTGCTCAGTCGGATCCGCAGTTTACGCAAAAAATTTGCGCAAACACTGGGATTTTTACCGCCCCAAGTTCATATAAGAGACAATCTTTCATTAGCACCTTATCAATATAAGATATTTATCAAAGGTGGCGAAATCGGCAAAGGTGAAATTGTTAATAATAAATGGTTAGCTATTAATCCGGGTAATGTCACCGAAACTATCGAAGGTATTCCAACAACTGAACCCGCCTTTGGATTACCTGCAATATGGATTGATGAAAGCAATAAGGAAAATGCACAAATATTAGGTTACACTGTTGTGGATACAAGTACCATGATTGCCACTCATTTTAATCATTTATTACAACAATTTGCCAGCGATCTATTAGGACGCTTAGAAACCCAAGAGTTGCTTGAAAGAATCAAACAAGATATTCCAAAACTAGTGGAAGATTTTATCCCTGGGGTTATTACACTAACCACTTTTCATAAAATATTACAAAACTTGATCGCCGAAAAAGTATCAATTCGTGACATGCGTACCATTATTGAAACAATCTGTGAACATGCGCCTCCCCAAAATGATGCTTATCAATTACTTAGTATGGTCAGAATGGCTTTAGGCAGAGTTATCACCCAACAATGGTTTCCAGGTTCAGATCCAATCAGTGTAATAGGATTAAATATCAATTTAGAACGCTTATTACTACAAGCTCTACAAAATACAAGCAATTTTGAGCCAGGACTAGCTGAGCATATCATAGAGCAAGTTAAGCAAGCCATTAATCAACAAGAAGCAATCGGTGCTCCACCAGTATTATTAGTGAACCATACACTAAGACCGATGTTATCACAATTTTTACGTCAGAATTTTCCTCAATTAGCCGTATTGTCAAATTTAGAAATCGCCGATAATCGAGAGATAAAAATGAGTACACAAATTGGCGCAGAATAGTTACTTGATGATACTAATAATAAAGTGTTTCAGTTAATAAAAACTAGAAACACTTTTTTCTAAACTGCCTATGCGGCAGTAAACGATCATTAATGAGTTTCCAAGCCGCTTTAAATTTTCTAAACTGCCTATGCGGCAGTAAACAAGGGGATTCAATGTTTCCAAGAATTAATTCTTTTCTAAACTGCCTATGCGGCAGTAAACTCAAAAAGTGTTGAAAATACTTTGGATGATGATTTCTAAACTGCCTATGCGGCAGTAAACTTTCGTAATATTCCCCTAGGAATGTTGCGAACTTTCTAAACTGCCTATGCGGCAGTAAACCTTAATATCACTCCAAATCACGCTCAAAAAAATTTCTAAACTGCCTATGCGGCAGTAAACATAAGCCACTGATAACCCTATGCGTTCGGGATTTTCTAAACTGCCTATGCGGCAGTAAACGAAGCTGTGGAAGATAAAGAGGCCTACAAGCATTTCTAAACTGCCTATGCGGCAGTAAACTAGAGTTTTTTTGCAAAATTGCCTTATTGTAAAAGAGCTTTTGATATTTTACCTTATTTTTACCCTTTTTTTGATCTCATATTAATATCTATAATAATCAATTAGTTAAAATTAGCTTCAAAAAAAGGGTTGCCAATTTAAAAATCGGGAACGGTAGCTGTTTGGCTTAACCCATAACTATTAAATGTACCTGATACAGGCTTTAAGCATTTTTCTTGTTTTAACCACAAAATAAACTTTTGCCCTGTACTTTTACTGGCAAGGTGAATATGAGGATATTGCAAATTAACGCTTCCCCATTTTTCTATCATTTTTTGTTTAACCTCTGCCGACCATTTACCTTGTGCTGTTAATCGTTTTTCAGCACGCCTCAATGCGCTTTGCCCTTTTGGATGAATACGAATTAAACGTAAATAACCTTTTATCGTAACGGGAATAGCTTCAATAGACATCAGTAAAGCATAATCACTAATTGATGATTTTTGCTGTATATCTGCTTTAAGGTTTTGTAGCTCCTGCTCGGTACCAAATAAGCGAATTACTCCGCCTAATGTTCGGTGCACATTATAGCAAGGAAAACTTATTGCAATATTTCCTTGATGATTCACCAAAATTTGGTGGAGGGACTGCATCACTTGATTCATCACATCCACCTCGGTGATTTCAATTTGCGAAATCGCTCGCAACTCTAAATAGTGTGAGTGCATATTATTTACTCCTTGCCACTAGCACCAAAGACACCACCACGAATTAATACCGCAATCACATAATGTTGCTGCTCAAGCGTTGGTTTTTCACCTTTTAATACCCAATTATCAAACAAAGTATAAAAATCTAACTTCTGTTTTGGTTGACGGAAAGCGTGCCCCATTGAAGTGACCGAGCCATACGGTTCTATCGCTATTGGAAATTGTGCATTATCGTCATACCAAGTATCGATAGTTCGAATGGCATTACTAACTTTTTGTGAATGCATGGCCGCTTGTTTATTTTTTTCGTAGAGTACTTTGCTTTTTGTTTTACCTGTATCTAAAATTAATTCTTGTGATGGGTAGACTTCTTGACCTAAGCCCATTTTTAGTTTGGCTTCAACGTTAAAAATCACAAACTCTTTACCGGATAATCCTGCTTCAATCAGTTTAGCAAGATCATTTACCGATTTATCATCATAATCAAATGAGTTAAGTTGATATTGTTTAACATCATTGACGTCAATCATTGATTTTTTATCATCTTTTCGAGTAATCGATAAGCTAATTTGCTCCGCTGCCATACGGTTACGCCATAACCAACGACCATTTAAGATATTAATGGCATAACGTTTAGCCAACGCAGTCAACCCTTGTGTTTGGATATAATCTTGCGTTGTTTTTTCTAACGCTTCTTGATATTCAATTTCATTACATACCGACGGTTTACCTAAAAAAGGTAATACTTTACAGCTCCATTTAATCACTAAAGTCTCTTTATCGGCATCTAATGCTGCAACATCAACTGTCTGTAAATTTGGTTTTTGTATTTCAGCATCTAATTTGGTTGGATCGTTGGCTACTGCATTTTTAAGGCGATTTGAAATAGTGCCTCGCACTGATTTTTCAGTGACCACAACAGAGGATAATTTATTGCTATCTTTAGGATCCTGCTGTGCAAAAATCGCATCTGAAATATCAAAACTACGTTCAAAAGCAAGTACGCTGGCGGTGGTGATTTTATCTTTACTCATAATGTATTCCTTATTCTATAATTTTCTAAATTTACTTAATTGGTTTCTTGATTGATAATATAAATTTCTGCATCATTTGATTGTAATTGACTACATTGATAACGCCAAAAAGCTTGTGATAAATTCTTTTGCAAACGCAAAGGAAAGACCCATTTACCCAGCCCATATATACACTCCACAAATTGCGTGGCATGTTCATTACTGCGTGCATGTTCAACCTTACCTGCGGCAAACAGCGGCGAAATTGCTTGATAGCCCAAATGTAAAGGAACAAGCCAACCACGATCTTGCTTAACCGACGTTGTTTGCCAATGCCCATCTTCTTGCGGATTATGGTGTAGCATTGCTGTTTCAATTAATGCATCCAGTGCGGTAGCATTAGGATCTTGTTGCTGTAATTCAGCAGTAATATCTTGCAAATCTTGTGGTGCTTCAACTAAAACAAATGCGGGTAATAGTGCATTGATTAAGTTTTTATTTGATCCTGATGCAGAATATAGCGCGACTGATTCAATATCAACAACGTGCCCACCAGCAACGCGTTGCTGGTAAAGTTTTTGTTTCATCTGTTGGATGAATGCTTGCTGCTCATCTGCATCATCTAATGTTTCACGATCTTCAATTTTTACCTCGACAAGCAATGAAACATCTAGATGAACTCGCCCTTCTTCAATAATGGAACGAGTACTACCATTTTTAGAGAGTGGATTGCGTGTTAATCGAAAAGTATAATCCGCATAGTTGTTTGGTCGATAAACTTGTACATCACATTCATGACATGCAATTAACACACCATCTAAATAGATTGGATTTTCTGATTCAATTTTTCGACTTAAAGCATGAATCGCCCCTAAAAATCCTGAAATCGCCGGAAATCCATACGTTAATGGGCTAGAAATTGCATTGGCATTATGGATTTTGACATGATCAAATAATAAATAATAACGTAATGATGCCATTAAAATATCCCCTCTCTTTTGCGTTGGCTCGCTTTTACCGCTGCATTAAATTCACTTCGCCATTCACTATATTCAACATCATCAAATTGTTTTTCAATATTTTTGAATTTATTTTTTAAAATCTTTTGAATCCAAGAAGCAAATTGTTTTTCTAGCTCTTTTTGCCAAGAACCTTGTTCATACTGGTTTTTAAAATTTTCTTCATCCTCTAAATCAGCGCGTCTAGGATCTAGCCAAAGTTTTTGATTAAAATCGAAAGAATAATCACGGCTCCAACCTGCAGGAAGAGTAGTTTGAATATGGCGAGCAAACTTAAGTAGTAATGATAAAATCACCGAAAACGCATCTTTACGGTCATCTCGTTCTTCTACAATATTTTTTGGCGATTCAACCATATCAAATAGTAATTTAAAGCCAAATCGACAAAAATATTGTAGTGCATTATTAAAAATAGTTTTTTGTTGTTTAGAAATCGATGGGAATTGAGATTTTTCAAATATAGGAGGCATAGAGGGTAATAAAAAATTTCTTCCATTTTGGATTTGATTAAGTTGCCCTACATTCAAAGGCTTGGTTCCACCTAGTTTCAACACAGCTAAATCTTTAAAAGAAAAATAAGAATTATATTCTATATCTTTTTCATTTGAACGCTGTGTATTTTCTTCCGAATATCTTGCCTGAATCTTTTGAAAAACTTCATAACAAAGAGAATTAGGATGTAATGGCATTAATAAACGATAATTATTTTCTTGTTGAGAAAAATAACTATCTTCACTATTAGGCCAAAAAATTTGCTTATTTAAATCAGAAGATTTAAGATTTTCAAAATTATTTGAAATAGCTTTTTTTAATGCATCAAAATATTGGTTGGCTTTATGATGATCATCAGATAACGCATTTAATACTTCTGGATGCGCTGTTATGATTAATTGAAATAAAGTAATATCATCTTTTACTATTTGATTAAAAAACTTAAAAACACTAGTTTGCCTAGCTGCATTATTTGTACAATCAAAAGACAAATTTAGTGGAGTTGCTGACGATATGTAACCTTGAAACTTCGGCTTAGCTTGTAAAATATAGTTAATATTACAATTTTTAATTGCTGAATGAACCCCTTTTCCACAATGGGTTACAACCGATATACCTTTTACTTTTTCATTAATAAAAGATTCCATCCAAATATCAAATTCAAAATTTTTACTTAACTCTTTTATTTGTGATTCATATTGAACTATTGAATTAACATCTTCTGATGATTTTGCTTTTTCTAACTTTGATAATAATTCGTCATATTCCTCACTATTAAATATTGCAAGAATATGTTCTATAGATTTTCTGATATCTTGCCGACAAATACGATCCATTTACCCTCCTCATATATTCATATATGAAATTAAACGTCTTTAAATACAAATTTTTTTTGTAAAAAATTAATTTTTAGAGACAATTAAATTAATAATTTTTAGTACCAAGTATATAT
>NZ_LZGZ01000190.1:0-542 GCF_001690515.1 Gilliamella sp. Fer4-1
AGGATGATTGTCTTAATCTAAAATAATTTATTCATTGCGTGAAATCGTATTATAAAAGCAGAAGGGAAAGCTTCTGCTTTATTTTTTTGTATTGAGCAACTGTAAATTTATTATTTATAAAATAAGAGAATAATAAATTTATTGCTATGTAACTAGAAGAAGTCAAAAAAAAGCTTGATTTTAATAATGATAATCATTATCATTAATGCGTACTTTGTTAGAGCGTAGAAAGGCTTCTGGAAAGTATGACATTGCTCACATTGCTTCCAATGTTTGCCAGCTTAATTAAGCTGGCTTTTTTATTTTACAGATAGCAGTTTAGTGGTAATCAACCCAATATTAAAATTAGTTTTCTTTTCTAATTTATTGCTAAATAATTTTGGGTATTGCACTTTAATATTTTTCCTAACCTCTCTATACCTATTTATCTCTATCATATGATTTTTTTGTTTTTCCATTATGTTGAATATTTAGTCATCCATTTTATACGGATATTTTTTGCTATGAAAAATGAGTGTAACAAAGATATATTTTATGCGACA
>NZ_LZGZ01000191.1:0-29430 GCF_001690515.1 Gilliamella sp. Fer4-1
ATTGGGATATAAAAAGAGAAAAGAAGAAAAACAAAAGTGCCCGCAAGTTCTGCACTTTTGTTAAAAAAATAGAATTAGAAATTGAAAATACTATGATTCAATATTTAACCAATCGGTGTGAAACACACCTTCTTTATCTATACGCTTATAGGTATGTGCACCAAAATAGTCTCGTTGCGCTTGAATTAAATTAGCGGGTAATACCGCAGAACGATAACTATCATAGTAGGCAATAGCTGCCGAAAGTGTTGGAACTGCAATACCTTGTTGTACAGCTAAAGACACCACATCACGTAATGATTGCTGATAAGCCTCAACTGTTTGATTAAAATAAGGTGCCAATAATAAATTATCGATCTCATTGTTATCAGTATAAGCATCAGTAATTTTTTGTAGAAACTGGGCGCGAATAATACATCCAGCTCTAAAAATTTTAGCAATTTCACCATAATTTAAATCCCACTGGTACTTATGAGATGCGGCTTTTAACTGCGCAAAACCTTGCGCATAAGAGATGATTTTACCCATATACAGCGCTTTACGAACCTTCTCTATAAGCACTTTCTTATCACCACTATATGGTTCGTTTTGCGGGCCTTTTAACACTTTTGCAGCCGAAATGCGCTGATCTTTAATAGCTGATAAATAGCGTGCAAATACAGACTCAGTGATTAAAGATAAAGGTTCCCCCAAATCCAATGCACTTTGGCTGGTCCATTTCCCTGTGCCTTTATTACCTGCTGCATCCAAAATCACATCAACTAAATAATTACCCTCATCATCTTTATGTCTAAAGATATCGGCTGTGATTTCAATCAAATAACTGTCTAATTCACCTTTATTCCAGTCGGTAAACACATCAGCTAGTTCATCATTAGTTAAACCCGCAGCATGTTTCAATACAAAATAGCTTTCAGCTATCAGTTGCATATCGCCGTATTCAATACCATTATGAGCCATTTTCACATAATGACCCGCGCCATTTGGTCCGATATAAGCGACACAAGGTTCACCATTAGCCTTAGCGGCTATTTTCTCTAATATCGGTGCAACTAGCTCATAAGCCTCTTTTTGTCCACCGGGCATAATTGAAGGCCCTTTAAGTGCACCTTCTTCACCACCAGAAACTCCTGTACCAATAAAATTAAAACCTTCATCTGAAAGCATTTTATTGCGACGAATGGTATCTTCAAAATAAGCATTCCCACCATCAATAATAATATCGCCTTTATCTAATAATGGACGTAGCTCATCAATCACCGCATCAGTCCCTTTACCTGCTTGCACCATAATAAGAATACGGCGAGGCTTCTCTAATGCATTGACAAAATCTTCAATGGTAAAGTAAGGAGCCAACTGTTTATCAGAATGCTCAGCCATGACTTGTTCGGTTTTATCTTTAGAACGATTATAAATAGCAACAGAAAACCCGCGACTTTCGATATTAAGTGCAAGATTTCGCCCCATAACCGCCATTCCAATAACACCGATTTGTTGTTTTGACATAATTTGGCTCCTTTATTAAACCTTTATAACCTTAACCATAAGGTTTTTTTTACAATATCTATAACGTACTTAAGTTTTATAAATTACGCTATATTCTGCCATAAAAAAAGCCGTATCAGAATACAATACGGCTATTTTTCATTACTTTAATAATATTTATTATCAACTGAACAAATCATGAACGCTTCATCATTTCAAAAAATTCATCATTAGTCTTAGTCATGGCTAACTTATCGATTAAAAATTCCATCGCATCAGTTTCACCCATTGGGTTAAGAATTTTACGTAAAATCCACATTTTTTGTAGCTCATCCGGTGAAGTCATTAAATCTTCTTTACGCGTACCAGAACGATTAAAGTCAATAGCAGGGAACACACGGCGCTCAGCAATTTTACGTGATAAATGAACTTCCATATTACCTGTACCTTTAAACTCTTCGTAAATGACTTCATCCATTTTAGAACCCGTATCAATCAGTGCAGTGGCAATAATAGTTAAGCTACCGCCCTCTTCTACATTACGAGCAGCACCAAAAAAGCGTTTTGGTCGATGCAGTGCATTCGCATCCACACCACCAGTTAATACTTTACCTGATGATGGAACAACGGTGTTATAAGCTCGAGCAAGTCGGGTGATCGAATCTAATAAAATAATTACATCTTTTTTATGTTCAACCAAACGTTTTGCACGTTCAATTACCATTTCAGCGACTTGAACGTGCCTTGCTGCTGGCTCATCGAAAGTCGAAGCAACAACTTCGCCTTTAACTAGGCGTTGCATTTCGGTCACTTCTTCTGGGCGCTCATCAATCATCAATACCACTAATTCACATTCAGGATGATTGACTGCTAGACTTTGAGCAATATTTTGTAAAAGCATTGTTTTACCAGCTTTAGGCGGTGCAACAATCAAACCACGTTGACCTTTACCAATTGGCGATGCTAAATCAAGTACTCTGGCTGTGATATCTTCTGTAGAGCCATTGCCTCGTTCCATACGTAAACGAGAATTTGGATGAAGGGGAGTTAAGTTTTCAAAAAGGATTTTATTGCGGGCATCTTCTGGCTTATCATGATTGACTTCGTTAACTTTCAGTAAAGCAAAATAACGTTCGCCTTCTTTTGGTGGGCGAATTTTACCTGCAATAGTATCGCCCGTCCGTAAATTAAACCGCCGAATCTGGCTTGGTGATACATAAATATCATCTGGTCCTGCTAGGTAAGAGCTGTCAGCAGAGCGTAAAAAGCCAAAACCATCTTGTAAAATTTCCAGCACACCATCACCAAAAATATCTTCACCACTTTTGGCATGTTGCTTTAAAATCGCAAAAATAATATCTTGTTTTCTAAGGCGGGCAAGATTTTCAAGCCCCATTTTTTTCTCACCAAGCGCTACAAGCTCAGAGACAGAAGTGTTTTTTAATTCAGTTAAATTCATAATTTTAAAAATTCTTGAGGATAAAATTGATATGTTTGCAATTAATACTATTTGTGTATCTTTGTTTCATTTACTTATAAAAAAATTCTTTTCCCTTACAGCACATAAATTCAATCGATTACTAAGCTATTGATGATAATTAAAGATCTGTATATAGAATTTCACCACTTTACCAATAAAAACAATGAATTTGTAGAAAGGAGTATTTGTAAGAAGCTCGCAATTTACACTAAAAATATCAATATGTCTAGATTTAATTGCATTAATTAGTCTTGTTTGTAAAGATAAACAAAAAGAGCGGTACACAATGCACTACTCTCTTAATAATTATTATCTTAATCTTAGTTTTTATTCAATTCTTAGTTCTTATGCAATATAAAGGCTATTTCATAATTGAGAATCGATAAAATTTTTAAGCTCCGCTTTAGATAGCGCACCGACTTGAGTCGAAACCACTTGCCCATTTTTAAAAATCAACAATGTTGGAATGCCTCGTATACCGAATTTAGGCGCTATATTAGGGTTTTCTTCAACATTTAATTTAGCAATAACGATTTTATCCGCATATTCTTGAGCTATTTCTTCCAAAATCGGAGCAATCATTTTACAAGGCCCACACCAAGAGGCCCAAAAATCAACAAGTACTGGTTTTGCTGATTCATTAATTGTCCTATCGAAAGTAGCTTCCGATAACTGAACGATATTATTACTCATTTTTACCTCCAACATATTTTACTTAATGCAATAATAGATGAGTTTAAATTACTCGACTAGTAATTAGTATAATAGGATATAATTATTAGTGATGTCACGGTATTTAGTGTGTTATAATCTCGAGATTCTGATAATTATATCTGCAACCATAATGATTCAATCATATCTTACCCAAACAACTTTTAGTCAATTTCCTCTTCATCCTTTGGTGTTAAAAGCACTTGAGAAAAAAGGGTTTGTTTACTGTACGCCAATCCAAGAAAAAACATTACCATTAACCACTACAGGGATCGATATTGCTGGGCAAGGGCAAACAGGAACTGGCAAAACAATGGCTTTTTTAGCCTCAACATTTAATCACCTGTTGAATCATGAACCTTTACCTGATCACAAAACCAATCAACCAAGAGCTATAATTCTTGCACCAACACGAGAATTAGTTGTGCAAATTTATCATGATGCACAAGCGTTATCTGAAGAAACAGATTTAAAATTAGGATTAGCTTTTGGTGGCGATGGCTACGATAAACAATTAAAAATGCTATCTAACGGCGTAGATATATTAATTGCCACAACAGGAAGATTAATCGACTATGCTAAACAAAATTATATCAACCTAGAAGCGCTTCAAGTTGTCGTTTTAGACGAAGCCGATCGTATGTTTGACTTAGGATTCATTCGTGATATACGTTGGATTTTCAAACACATTACGCCGCCGCAAAAACGGCTAACCATGCTATTTTCTGCAACATTAACACATAATGTGCGTGAGCTCGCATTTGAACATATGAACAATCCACAGTATGTTGAAGTTGAGCCAGAACAAAAGATTGGTCACAGAATCAAAGAAGAACTATTCTTTCCATCAAATGAAGATAAATTAGCGCTTTTACAAACACTTATTGAAGAAGAATGGCCAGATCGCTGTATTGTGTTTGCTAATACCAAAGTGGCTTGTGAAAAGATTTGGCGACATCTTGTTGCTGATGGTCACCGTGTTGGATTACTCACTGGCGATATTGCTCAGAAAAAACGTTTATCAATTTTAGAGCAATTTACACAAGGTAATCTTGATATTTTAGTTGCGACCGATGTGGCTGCTCGAGGTTTACACATTCCTAATGTTACCCATGTATTTAATTATGATCTACCTGATGATTGTGACGATTACAGACACCGTATTGGTCGTACAGGGCGGGCGGGAGCTGAGGGATACTCGATTTCCCTTGCCTGCGAGCGCTATTCGCAAAACTTACCCGCAATTGAAAAAGCAATTGATCATGCTATTCCCGTTAGCCAGTATGACCCTTCTGCATTATTAGTTGATTTACCAACGCCAAAACCTTTTCGGCGTCCATCACGTAGAAAGTCTACAAACTAGATAAGTAAACAGTGAGGTACAAGAATTATATATTCGTTACTATTTAATCTGACACCATATTTGCAAAAGTGAGCGTTGCTGGTTTTGAGATAAGATACTAAATCTACAATTAAAAATATGGTATATCAGCTTATGTTTGAGCTAGCAATTGTAGTAGCTTAAACATGAGCTAACAGACACTAACTATTCATTAGAATTTATGTTAACAAAACACTGAACCGATGAGTAAAATAAATTCTGCAGTGACTTTTCCTTAACTAGCGCCTTTGGCACCTAACCAAGTTTGCCAAGGCGTTTTACCTTAACAATACTTGTCTCAATGAGCTATTTCTTTATTATAAAATTGAAGCCATTACTCAATTTTATTTTTAATTTCAGATAATTAAGTGTAGATATTGCGTCTAAACATAACATCATAATATTCGGTTTTCATAGTTTTATTGAACCATTTAAAATACCACTAGTCTAAAGAAGGTAAGCTTTGGTTTCTGTATACTCAATAACCTCAATTAAACTATTTTTCCGTGTACACTTTGGCAAAAAAACTTTGAATAAGTATTGATAAAAACTTGTTAAGATATTTCCCCAATTTCTTTGATGCACCCTACATAATAGATATCTTGCGCACATAAGTAGCCAAGATACTGGCTCTCAATTTCACCATGAACCTCAAGACACACTTTTGCTTACCCAAGTGTTTGCAACTGGTTTTCTATCAATACATGACTTTCTTGAGCTACTTTCATTTCTAGGGCAATTAAATGTTTTTTAAACTTTCTAAATCGTAGTGCAATCAAATTGAGTACACACACTACCTGAAATATTCCTTGTTGGCGCAATTGATTATCAACTTGATGTTAACCATCGCTTATTCAATATGTGATTTATTTCCTAAAATGACAGCTATCTGACTTGCTCATTGCGCGCTAGCATTCATTATAAAATCAATAATAAAGATAAAAATTGGCATAAACTTAACGGGTATATTATTTGAAGTACAGATAAAGATAAGGATGATAATAACCAACATATCAGTGTTAATTTAAATATCAAACAGTCAAAAATTAAAGCCATTAATGCCTGTTCTGATGAACCACCACCGATTATTACCTTTGACCGTAACCAAATGAGCGTTATATTTAATAGCACAAATAATCAACCTTTCATTTAATTTAGGGAGCAACGAAAACAACCACTACATCACTAAATGGAATAGATTTACTTTATTCCCAATTTAATGTGCGTATTTGATGCACCACAAACCTTTATTGGCGAATAATGTGATGCTAGCAGGGAAAAATGTTACCTACAACAAAGAGTGAATCGGCAGGCGATGCTTTTTACTTAAATAGTTAATTTGCGTTTGTTTAGTAATTGGTACTATTTTGTTAATGATTATTGTATTAAAATTAACTAATGAAGTGAAAAAAATCATCATGATAAACAGGTTAAAAAACTATAACTCACCATGATACTTGCAATTGATGTCTATTACATTAATGACCGAGCCAAATCGGTCGGCGTTTTATTTAATCATTGGACTGATTCGAAAAATGCGGTTGAAAGCTTAATCATCGATTATCAAGATAATGTTGCGCCTTATCAATCTGGTCAATTTTATCAACGTGAATTACCTTGCATAATGTCACTGCTTAATAAAGTTGATTTAAGCCAGATCTCAACCATCGTTATTGATGGCTATGTCCATTTGAATGACGGTAAGATAGGCCTTGGTGGGCATTTGTATAATGCGTTAAACAAAATGATCCCAATTATTGGCGTTGCTAAAAAACCTTTTGCGGGGAATAGCGAATATTTGATTGAAGTTATTCGTGGCCAAAGTAAACACCCACTATATGTAACGTCAATGGGTATATCGTTAGAGCGTGCAGCAGAAAATGTGCAATTAATGGCGGGTAAATACCGAATGCCTGATTTACTCAGCTATTTAGATCAACAAACAAAATTGTTTAAACATGAAAAGTAAAGTCATCTAGTTAGTTATCATTCGCCGACTCGTGCCGGCGATGATTGCACGTTTAATTATGCTTCGTTCCAACTATCTCTTAAGCCAACGGTTCGGTTAAACACTAGCTTATCTTCAGTTGCAAATTTGCTATCCAAGCAGAAATAACCTTCGCGCTCAAATTGGTAAGCATGCCCGATATCCGCATGTTGTAAGCTTGGTTCAACAAAACCTTGTTTAATTACCAAAGAAGTCGGGTTAATGGTTGATAAAAAGTCTTCCGCTGCACCTGGATTTGGTGTGTTAAATAAGCGATCATACAAGCGAATTTCAGCAGGTTTGGCAAATTTTGCTGAAACCCAATGAATAACACCTTTCACTTTACGCCCATCTTCAGGGTTTTTATTTAACGTAGCGGGATCGTAGCTACAATAAATCGTTTGAATATTGCCTTCAGCATCTTTTTCAACGCGATCAGCTCGGATAACATAAGCATTACGTAGTCGCACTTCTTTGCCTAATACCAAACGTTTGTAATTTTTGTTGGCTTCTTCTCTAAAATCAGCGCGGTCAATATAGATTTCACGTGTGAATGTGACTTCACGGTGACCAAGTTCAGGACGATTAGGATGATTTGGCATACTGAGCACTTCATCAAGGTTTTCTGAAAAGTTTTCAATAACCACTTTAACCGGATCAAGCACAGCCATTGCGCGTGGTGCGTTTTCGTTAAGATCTTCGCGAATACAAAACTCCAGGGTGCTCATTTCAACCGTGTTTTCTTGTTTTGTGACACCAATTCGGCGACAAAAGTCACGAATAGAGGCTGGTGTATAACCTCGACGACGTAATCCTGATACGGTTGGCATACGTGGATCATCCCAGCCATCAACAATTTTTTCGGAAACTAATAAGTTTAATTTACGCTTAGAAGTAATAGCATATTCTAAATTCAATCTTGAAAATTCATATTGGTGAGGGCGAGCTTCAATCGTAATATTATCTAAAACCCAATCATATAAGCGACGATTGTCTTGGAATTCAAGTGTACAGAGTGAATGCGTGATATTTTCGATCGCATCAGAAATACAGTGGGTAAAATCGTACATTGGGTATATGCACCATTTGTTGCCTGTTTGGTGATGCTCGGCAAATTTAATACGATATAGCACCGGATCGCGCATGACAATAAATGGCGAGGCCATATCGATTTTAGCACGTAGGCAGGCTTTTCCTTCTGCAAATTTGCCTTCTTTCATTTGAATAAAAAGTGCTAAGTTTTCATCAATACTACGATCACGATATGGGCTATTTTTGCCGGGTTGAGTGAGTGTTCCTCGATATTCACGGATTTCATCAGCTGACAACTCATCAACATAAGCAAGCCCTTTATTGATTAGCTCAATTGCATATTCATATAGTTTGTCAAAATAGTCAGATGAATAACAAATTTCGCCATCCCACTCAAATCCTAACCAGCGAACATCTTGTTTAATTGATTCAACATACTCTATATCTTCTTTGGCTGGGTTGGTATCATCAAAACGTAAATTACATTTACCTTGATAATCTTGCGCAATACCAAAATTTAAACAAATGGATTTAGCATGGCCAATATGTAAATAACCATTAGGTTCTGGAGGGAATCGAGTATGTGTTGTTTTATATTTTCCCGCCGCTAAATCAGCATCAATAATTTGACGAATAAAGTTAGTTGGACGATTATCTGTCTCGGCCGGTAATGAACCGCTCATAAAAAACCTCTGATGATATATTGATTAATAACAAATTTAGAATATTTGCTTTGTCATTACTTGTAATGTTAACCGAAGAATATAACAAATTTTTCCTATTTCTGAAACGGAAAACAAGCTATTTGCAACGACAAAAATGGTTTGTAAATAAATCTTTTAATTAAAACAGATCGTTATTGCATAAAAAGCGCGATCTTTCACAAAAAACAGCCAAATAAAAACTTCAATAAAATCAATAGCTTTTCTGACGCACTTTTACAAGGTGCGATAAAGAACAATTGTTTTAAGCATCACCTGATTTTAACGAAACCACAAATCTTGCACCACCAAGCGGGCTGGTTACAACAAAGGCTTTGCCATCATGAAATTCTGCCATTAATTTTACATAAGCTAAACCAAGCCCATAACCACCGGTTGAGCGGGTTCGACTAGTATCAAGCCGAGCAAAAGGCATAAAAATCTTTTCACGCGCATCAAATGGAATTCCGGTACCATCATCATCAATCTCAAAGATGACTTGATTTCCTTGTTTAGTGATATTTAAAACTGCTTTATGTGCTGCATATTTAAAGGCATTTAGTAACAAATTTTTAACAATCGTTTCAACTAAATTAGTATCAATTATCGCTTGCACATCTTGGCAATTACAAGTGAGTTCAAATCCTTTTGGCTTAAATAATGTGAGTGATTGGCAGATTTTGTCACCCCACGCTTTTAGCGATACGGACGTTAGGTTTAGTTCAATATTACTTTGTTGCATTTTGAAGTAATTTAAACTAGCCGTAATTAATGTTTCAAGTTCGTTAATATCATCACTCATGCCTTTTTGTAAAAGTCGTTTTTCTTGCTCGTCGTTAGACTCTTCCAGCATACTAAGTTCAAATCGCATACGCGCAAGCGGTGTGCGTAATTCATGCGCCATGGCATGAGATATCGTTTGATTAGTGCTCACTAAGTGTTCTATATGCGTTCCCATATTATTTAACACATTAGCAAGTGGCTTAAATAACCAGCCTTTTACATTTTCAGTTCGTGCTTTTAAATTACCTTGCCCAAGCTGTTCGGCAGTTTGTCTAATATTGACTAGATCTTTCCAAACCGCACTAAAAGCCAGATAAATTAAAATAAAAAAGATGATTGCACTAAATAATGCCCAAATAATCAAAAATAGGGTTAATGACATGGTGTTGGATGCCAAAATATCCCGCACAACTATTGGGCCTAATTGGAGCAAATGCTCATCTTTTACATCAATATAAACGACCTCTTTGTCGCTATCATAAGAAAACCCAAGCTTTGCTAGCTCGTCAAGCACCACTTCGGATAACGGAGTATTTACAGACAGTACTTTGATAGGATAAGCAAAATAGGGTTGTAGTTCGTTAACCACTTCTTGAAGAGGGCGATCTTTATGCTGGTTGATTTGCATACGAATAAGGTTGACCGTGCCACGCTGAGATTCTCGAAACACAATATGATCATCTGGTATATCCGTTAATGAAGAAGGTAATGAATCAAATACAAGTAAAGCACCATAAGCAATAATACTTTGTAGCAGTAGTAAGATGACGAGATAGAATATAATTCGGCGATTAAAAAATAGCGGTTTAGCTAATAGTTGGCTCAATGGCTGTCTCCTTCTCGCATAAATAAATACCCCTTTCCTCGAACTGTTTTAATGCGTGATGGGTTATCTGGATCATCGAGTAATTTACGTCGAAGCCTTGAAACTCGAGCATCAATTGAACGATCGCTACCATCAAAATCGATACCTCTGACCTGAGAAAAAATGTCATCTCGAGATAAAATGATCCCTGCATTATGCGCAAGCAACCATAACAGATCAAATTCCGCAGTGGTTAAATCAATTTCTTGCTCTTGCAGTAGTACTTTGCGATTTTCACCATCAATAACTAAATTATCAAATATAAGGGTTTTATTGTTGTGTGGCACAATCCATTCTTTAGTATGCTCTTTATCCGTTTCTATCTGTTTTCGGCGGAATAAAGCCCGTATTCGTGCCAACAATAATCTTGGCTCAACAGGTTTTGCCAAATAATCATCGGCCCCTAATTCAAGCCCAACAATTTCATCAATATTATCTTCGCTAGCCGTCATGATGAGAATATAGTTAGTAAACCATGTACGTATATCACGACAGATATCAAAACCCGTTTTTTCAGGAAGCATGACATCTAATATCACCAAATCGGGATTAAGTTGTTGAATTTTTTCTTCGGCTCCTTTACCACTATTATGCCATTCCACAAGGTATCCTTGGCGAATTAGATAAACTTGAATCAAATTGGCTAGCCGTTGATCATCTTCAATGATTAATATACGTTCACTCATTATGCGCTCTTAATTGCGTAGCTGATATTTAGAGGTGCCTCATTATACAGACATTTTATTGGCCGTTACAAAACATATACAAAGAGTCTACAAAGTTTATTGCCACTCTATGAGAAAATCTGCGCCAATATTTATAAATAAACTAGTTTTATATCAAATCAATATGGATGCTTTTTCATCAATAACAAATTCCCTTTCTTCTCCAAATTATACACAACATAAGACGCCAATTGTCTTGTGTGATTTTGATGGAACCATTAGTGTAAAAGATGTGACAGATACATTACTGAGCCACTTTGGGCAAGCTGGTTGTGATGAACTTGAAGAATTGTGGGTAAGTGGCAAAATTGGCTCTCAAGAATGTATGAGCAAACAAATTGCCTTAATGGATGCAAGCCTCGATGAACTCAATGAAGTCTTATCTCAAATTGAAATTGACGCGGATTTTAAATCTTTTATTAATTACGCCGAACAAAACAATATTCCTGTTCACGTGGTTAGCGACGGGCTAGATTATGCAATTGAGTTTATTTTAAAACGTCATGGCATTGCGCGTTTACCTATTTTCGCCAATAAATTGATGCATAATGATTTGCGCAGTTGGCGTCTAGAGTTCCCTTATGCGAATAAAGACTGTATTAAACAAAGTGGCAATTGCAAATGTCATCATGTTAAAAAACAGCAATATTTTCCGCAAATACTCTATGTCGGCGATGGCACATCAGATTACTGCGTATCACATCATGTTGATTTTGTGTTTGCCAAAGATAAACTAGTTAATTATTGCAAAGAAAATCATATTAATCACTGCAAAATTACCAGCTTCGCAGAGGTAACCACCGCATTAAAACAGGCTAAACATGCTGTTATCCCCGTCACAATGGTAAAATAACAAGGAATACTAATGAGTACAATTCAAGATTTATCTTACTTTTTACCTGGAAACAGAAATGGCGTGTTATTAATTCATGGTTTAACTGGCACCCCGAATGAAATGCGAATTTTGGCCAATGGCTTACATAAAGCAGGATTTACGGTTTATGCAATCCAACTCGCTGGGCATTGTGGCACCGAAGAAGATCTGTGTAAAACAACATGGCAAGATTGGTATAAAAGCGTGCAAGATGGTGCTGATTATTTAGCGCAGCATGTGGATAATATCTTTGTTGCTGGACTATCAATGGGGGCACTCCTTGCGCTCAAACTGGCAGTAGATAGACCTGAACAAATTAAAGGAGTTGGCGTATTAGCGCCCACATTTTGTTACGATGGTTGGAGTATGCCATTTTGGGCAAAAAAACTGTTTTTCTTACTTGTTTACTTTAAAAAATTGGGTATTTTTCAAAAACAGGTTTTCATTGAACAACCACCTTATGGGCTTAAAGATGAGCGCATTCGTGCGGTAGTCTCTGAAAGTATGTTAAGTGGTGATGCCGCCTCAGCAGGGCTTGCGGGTAACCCTTTTCCGGCTCTTGCTGAGATGCAGTTATTAGCAAAACATATGCGCAAGCAATTACCCAAAGTCATTTCGCCTTGCTTAATTATGCATTCTGGTAATGATGATATCGCCAATATAGAAACTAATGCAAAATTGGTTGAAAAACAGGTGTCAGGACCAACAAAATTGGTAGTATTAAATAATAGCTATCATTTAATTACCATCGATAGCCAACGCCGTGAAGTGATTAAGGAATGCGCCTCGTTCTTTGATAATATAGCAGAAGGAATAAAAGCATAATGTCACCATTAGTTATCATACTTTGGGTTTGTAATATCTGTTTTGATACATTAGGGCAAGTCGCTTTTAAATTTGCAGCCATCGCACCCAATAATCGTGATGGTTGGTATTACTGGCTCGATTTATCTAAAAATAAGTGGATTTGGGTTGGGATTATATCCTACGTTGCTGAATTTTTACTATGGTTAGCCTTTTTAACCTTAGTTCCTCTTTCTCAAGGGGTGTTACTTGCTTCATTTAATATCATTACTATCATGGTGGTTGGGCGCATTATTTTCAAAGAACTACTAACTATTTATCGCTTAATTGGAATGCTATTAATTACTGCTGGTGTCGTTTTTGTAGGGATGTCTTAATATGGCTAGATTCTATGTTATTGGTTTTTCTGTATTGCTCTTTTTTGACACAATTGCGCAATGCAGCTTCAAATTGACGGCTATTGAGGCTCAACCGCTAGAAATGAGCATTGAATGGCTAATTCGCGTATTTACTAATCCTTGGATTTATATCTCAATAGCGGGGTATATTCTAACTTTCTTTACTTGGATGACGCTATTAAAAAAAGCGCCAGTAGGCCCAGCTTTTGCCGCATCACACTTTGAAGTCGTTACGGTGATGATTGCGTCAATTTGGTTATTTAATGAACAAATCACCTTGTTCAAATTCGTTGGCACCATACTCATTGTTTCTGGAATTCTATTTTTAGCTATCGCTGAAAGTAAATTGGCTAAACAAGAATCCAGCAATCAAACCCACTAAAAATAATTACTCAAAAAAAGCAGGGTTATACTCAAACCTGCTTTCCTTGAAATTTTTTATAACGACAATGCTAATGCGTTTAGTAATGTCAAATTTAGCTGATGCTGTTCTTGTTGCCACTCATTTAGCTTTTCAGATGAAATAATGGGTTGCTTATCTAATGAGCTTAAAAAACGCTTAAACCAACTCGATGGCTGCCATATTGATAACTCACCAGTGATATCACTACCAACAATGCGTTGTTTAATTGAGGAAATCGTATCTAATAAATGGTAAGTTTGCAACTGACCTTGATCCCAATTAGTGTGGATCACCTCTTCGCTTAATACATCTTTATCAATCGATAAGTAAATGGGCTGGGCACAATGGTATTGTTCCGATAAAAAACTGGCAATGAGATCATCTGGCGATTCAAAATATCGAAACGCGTGAGCCAAACCGATTTTTCTCGCCCAAGCGGTATTCACGTTTAAACTCCAGTAAGTGAGCTTTTTATGAAAAAGCGGTGCCCATCTATTTTCCCAAAAATGAGTAAGCCCAATATCATTAGACGTAATTCCAAGCACATGTACATGACTCACAAAAGGCAAACTTGCCACATAGCTAACCCATGAACCACAATGAATGCCAAATAAATAACGCATATTATCTGGGTGATTATCAAAAACCACAACTTGAATTGGATTTTCGGCTGAATATTGTTTAGCGAGATTTTCAATTAATAATAACGAAATATGGTGATAATCGCCACTGCCCATAAGTACCGTGCCATAATTTTCAGGTAAAGATTGTTCTAGTAATAATTGAAATTGTTTGAATTTTTTTTCACTACAACCAAAGCGAATACTCTCTTGCCAGTTATTAACATCAATTGTTTTGGCATCATTAATCTGACCGACGCTGTGATCAAAATTGAGTATAATTGGGGAGGTCATGCTACTTTCTCCTTGTCACTTTCAAAATGACCAATGAATTTGCGTAATATCACCCGTAATAATGGATTTCGGATATAAACTAAATGCTTTGATAATGTAAAACTAGCGCCAAGAGAGGCTTTAACTTCTGGATCAGTCCAACCGGCAATATAATGACTAAATCCTTGCTGTAGCGCATATTCAAGATTAAAAAACCAACTAACATAGTAGAGGTTTAACTCTCTCGCTTTGGGATAAACCATGCCAATATATTTATCTACCAACATATTGTTAACAACAAAACAGATATTATAACCGACTAATTGATCATCATCATAATAAGTAACAATATGCGCATTTCTCGTTTTACTCTGTAATAACTGCGTAAAAAAGGGTTTGGTAAGTAAATCAAAATGCACTTCGCTTTGCTGATAGACATTAAGATAAAGTTGATAATACTCATCTAAAACAGCATCGTTAAAAAAAGATTCATCACCACTATGCAAAACCTTGATACTCAGTTTTTCGCGTGAGCGTAGTTTACGTCTGAAATTTTTACGGCGACTATAAGAAAAACGCGATAAAACTTCATCTAAGTTTTTAAAATCAATCGGCACCCAAGCTAATGCCTGACCTTCTACTTCGATAAATCCTTGTTCTTTTAAGGCTGAAATAAATTGTGTTGAATATTGATTATCTTTTTTACTCAATAAAGGAGATGCAGACGGTATATCTTTGATAATCATAAAAGGATATTGCTTCGCATAGGCTTTTTTAAGATTATTCGCCAACTCATTAGCATCAACATCATTAGTCAACAACGCATTTTCAGAAACCGTCGATCCCACAAAACAAGTTTTGGGTTGTAACCAGTGACGCCATTTTTTTGAAAATGGTAATTTCTCGATTTTATTTTTAAAATTATCATCAGCAGTAGTGAGTAAATCGAACTTAGCAGAAAAAACAGGCACACCATCTTCACTCAACCAAGCTGAAAAATCTTGTGGTGGATGAGTTAAAAAATTGTCGATTAATTCATTCGGTTCTAACTGATTGATGTATTTCATAACAATATAACGAGTAATTGATTCAATTCGATAAGAAGCCCCGCCAATAAAATTGACGGGGAAAATAGGAATAAGTGATTAAAGTTCTTTTTTAGCACGTGTAATAAGTTGATCGAGTAATTCAATACCTTGATCAATCTCTTGACGAGAAATATGTAACGATGGAGCAAAAGTAATGACATTTTTGTAATAACCACCAATATCAAGTACTAAGCCCATTTTTTTACCATTCCAATCAAGATCACCTGACATACCAATATCAACCATCTTATCAACTAAAGCTTTATTGGCAGTAAAGCCATCTTCAGTACAAATTTCAGCACGAAGCGCTAAACCTAGGCCGTCAACTTCACCGATTTCTTTATGTTTCTTCTCAAGTGTTTTTAAACCTTCAAGGAAGTATGCACCACTTTCCATTACCATTTTTTCGTAATCCGTTTCAGAAGTCATTTTTAACACTTCAAGACCAACTGCTGTACCTAATGGGTTAGAAGCAAATGTGGAATGGGTTGAACCAACAGGGAATACTTGTGGATTAATTAACTCTTCACGTGCCCATAAACCACCCAGTGGGTTAAGACCATTAGTTAATGCTTTAGCAAACACCACAACATCAGGTTTAACATCAAAGTGTTCAATAGACCAAAGTTTACCCGTACGATAAAAGCCCATTTGGATTTCATCAACGACTAATAAAATACCATACTGATCTAAAACTTTCTTAAGACCTTTAAAGTAATTACGCGGCGGTACAATATAACCACCAGTTGCCTGTAAAGGCTCAGCATAAAATGCGGCATATTCTGCTTGCCCCACTTTTGGATCCCAAACACCGTGGTATTCGGTTTCAAATAAACGCGCAAATTCAGCAACTAAATGTTCACCATACTCTTCTGCTGTCATGCCTTTAGGGCGACGGAATGGATAAGGGAATGGAACAAACATGGCACGATCACCAAAATGACCATAGCGACGACGATAACGGTAACTTGATGTAATTGATGAAGCACCTAAAGTACGTCCATGATATCCACCTTGGAAAGCAAACATTAATGATTTACCACCCGAGGCATTACGAACTAATTTTAATGAGTCTTCAATACATTGTGAACCACCTACATTGAAATGCACTCGACCTTCGTAGCCAAAGCGTTTTTCCATACCTTGAGCAATGGTTTTAGCTAATTCAATTTTAGTTGGGTGCAAATATTGGCTGGCACATTGTGGTAAAGTATCAATTTGTTTTTTTAGAACGTTGTTTAGGCGTTCATTAGCATAACCAAAGTTACATGCTGAATACCACATTTGTAGATCTAAGAAAGCTTTGCCTTCTTTGTCGTACATGTAGCTACCTTCACAACCATCAAAGATTTTTGGCGGTTCAACGTAATGAACAGTGTCACCAAAAGAACAATATTTTGCTTCATCTGCTAACAAAGTCGCATCATCAGGGCGACTATTAATCATCTCTAAAGTTGGTTTACTCATAATTTATCTCACTAATCCATATTCAAACACGATAAAATGTGGCATTATTATTAAAGAAAATGGATTGTAACAATGTACGATTAGTGTATAGATTTTGTGACGATAACCCCCGAGAGGCAAAATTATTGCAATAATTGTCTTGAGTCATATTGCGAGAAGTGGGTATCAGAATGAAAAATTTAAGCTGCATAATTTCAATCTTATCAATGTTTCCTTTAGGGTATACTCAAATTGCATCAGCCGATCCCACATCATTAGGTATCGGCTTAGGCTGGTCTAATTCCCCCTATAAGAGTTATCGCTCAAGTTTCTATCCTATTCCTCATATTGATTATGATAATGGTTCCTTTTTTATTGATGATCTATCTACCGGTATTTACGCATTAAACGACGATAACCAAAGTCTATCATTTGGTGCTCGCTATCTTGCTAATGAATTTAAACCTCATGATGCTAACAATCACATGCTAAAAAAACTTAACAGCCGTCACTCTACTTTATTGGCAGAAGTAAATTACGATATCATTACTGATTGGGGGATTTTTTCAAGCAGTATTGGCGCTGACGTTCTTGGTAAAAGTCACAGTATCTTAGTGAATACTGACTATACCGTGCCTTACATACAAGGTAATTTAATTGTTGCGCCCACGATTGGTATTAATTGGGCTAATAGTAAACATAATGCCTATTATTATGGCGTTTCTCATAAAGAGTCTTCACGTTCAGGTTTGAGTTATTTTAATTCAAATAGTTCTGTTACGCCTTACTTTGAAATTGGTGCACAATATTCTTTAACCGATAATATTGCTACTTTCGGTGGCATTCATATTGATGAATTGACAGGCGATGTAACTAACAGCCCAATGATTGATAATAATGTAACAGCCTCAATTTATGCAGGTGTATCTTATAATTTTTAATTCATAAACATCGATACTGACAATGAAAAGATAACGACTTGTTACGCACTATCAGTTAGTATCAGTTTAAACAAAATAAAATCTTCATCACAAAATTCAGGAAATAGAAAAGTATGCTTTGGTTTAAAAATGCCATAATTTATCAACTTAATAGTGACACGCTACTTAATAAAGATGCGATAGAAAAAGCCTTAAAGTCTCACCCTTTTACCCCCTGCGGTAATTTAGATACCACAAAGATGGGATGGGTTTCGCCTTATCATGATAATAATCAAGATGATTTGCTTGTCGATATGCAAGGGCATTTATTATTACGTATCAAAAAAGAAACTAAAATATTACCAGCTCCCGTCATCAAACAAGCGCTATTAGAAAAAATTGATAAACAAGAGCAAGCACTAAGTAGAAAGCTCAGTAAAAATGAAAAAGCCACTTTAAAAGACGAAGTTATGATTGATTTGATGCCAAGAGCATTTAGTAAATATAATCACTATTGGCTATGGATCGATACGCACAATAAACGCATTATTGTTGATTGTAGTAGCTTTAAACAAGCTGAAGATATTTTAGCAATTTTACGCAAAGAGCTTGGTTCACTAGCATTAACGCCATTGTCTATTGACAAACCACTTGAACAAATCATGACCACATGGGTTAAAGAAAATCTGAATTTTCCACCATTTGTATTAGGTGATCAAGCCGAACTTAAAGATCCTCTTGAAGGTAATGGGATTATTAGTTGTAAAAATCAAGATATCACTAGTGATGAAATGCGCATCCATTTTGATTCAGGAAAATGGATAACTAAGATTAAAATTATTGATGAAAGAGGCATAAGCTTTATCATTAATAGCGATTTAACATTTAAACGAATTAAATTTGATGCTATTATTTTAGACGAAAATGAAGATATAGGATCAGATGAATTTGATAAAAAACTGGAAGCAGACTTTTTTATTATGGCTAATACATTAGCCAATACAATTAATGACTTTTACCTGACAATTAACAAAATTATTTGATAAAACTATTTAAAAATTTTCATATCATGATGGCAATAAATATAGCTTTGCCTATTATCTATGCTATACTAGCGTTAGATTATGTGTAGCATAATTATATAAAAATAAGTAATTGTTCTTTTTATTTGAAGTAAATTTTAAGCAACAAAAAACTAAACATCGTCTATAACAACATATAAGTTGAGGCAATAAAATGAAAAAAACAACTCTAGCTCTAGCAATCGCAGTTGCAAGTTTAACAACCACTGCAGCTAACGCAGCATACGAAGACAACACTTTTTATACAGGTGCTAAATTAGGTTGGTCAGAGCTTTATCGATTAGATGCAAATAAAGTTCGTGGCTTTGATAAAGATGAAGTTGGTATTAAGACTGGAGAACGTAGCAATGTTGCTGGCGGTGCTTTTCTTGGTTACCAAGCAAACCCTTATTTAGCCGTTGAATTAGGCTATGACTGGTTAGGATCTGCTAAATATAAAAGAAAGTGGAACGACGATAAAACTAAGGCTGGTAATAGCAAAGTATCTGCTCAGGGTGTATCTTTGACAGGTAAATTAAGCTATCCAATCGTTGACGGTTTTGATATCTATGGTCGTGCAGGTGGGATGGTAACTATAGCTAAATGGAAAAATGGTGGCGATACGAGAGAAGTGTATGGCCACGGTGGTACAAAAAATCATCTATCTCCAGTTTACGCATTAGGTGTTGATTATCGTTTTGCGGAAGACTTCTCTACTCGTTTAGAATACCAATATGTTCAACATATTCGCACTAAGACTGACGCATCTCCAGATGCTGGTACTGTAACCTTAGGTATTACTTACCGTTTAGGTGCACCAGCTGTTCCAGCACCAGTTGAATTAAAAACTGAAGTAAACCGTTATGTGTTAAATGAAGATGTACTATTTGCTTATGCAAAAGCTGACTTAAAAGCTGAAGGTCGTCAAGCATTAGACAACTTACTTACAAATCTAGTTAAGATCAAACCAACTGAAAGTGCTATCGTAGTAATTGGTCATACTGACCGTATTGGTTCAGTTAGCTACAACCAAAAACTATCAGAACAACGCGCTAATTCAGTAATGAAATACTTAGTTGCCAATGGCGTGCCTTCTCACGTTATCAGTGCACGAGGTATGGGTAAATCTCAACCAGTTACTGGCACTAAATGTAATGCACTTCGTGGTGCTAGCTTAAAAGCTTGTTTAGCTCCAGATCGCCGTGTTGAAATTGAAGTTAAAGCACTTAACGAACAAGAAGTTGAAGTAATTAAATCAACAAAATAATCTTTGTTTCTTAACTTATTGATTAAAACCCAGTTAAAAACTGGGTTTTTTTATCTATCTTTTTTGTTAACAACTAAATTATATATCACCTTAGAACTACAAATTATCCACAAAAAAGATTATAATGCTTTACGATATTGTTAGTAAGAAAAGTTGAAGGAGTTGCCGTGCCTACCGCTATTTGGCAAGATTGCCTTTCGCAATTACAAGAAGAAATCCCTACAACGGAATTCAATTTATGGATTCGCCCGTTGCAAGCGGAAATGGTCGATAATAAACTCTATATTTATGCGCCAAATAGGTTTGTCCTAGATTGGGTAAAAAATAAATATTTACCCACCATTAGCCAATTATTAAATAAACTTTTTAATGATGATTCTCTAAAATTATTTCTTGAAGTTGGCTCAACCATATCCACTGATAAAAAAGCCCAAAGTAGCCAACGTAAAGCAGATGTTGTGCCTGCTTGGAAAACAACAAAGGAAACAAAGAATAATCATGTCTACCATTCAGGTATCAACCATAAACATACTTTCGATAGCTTTGTTGAAGGTAAATCAAACCAGCTTGCAGTGGCCGCGGCCAAACAAGTCGCTGAAAATCCAGGCAAAGCTTATAACCCTTTGTTTTTATATGGTTCTACTGGTTTAGGTAAAACGCACTTATTACATGCAGTGGGTAATCAAATAATGGTAGAAAAAAACAATGCCAAAGTTGTCTATATGCATTCTGAACGATTTGTGCAAGATATGGTCAAAGCATTGCAAAATAATGCGATTGAAGAGTTTAAAAATTATTATCGCTCAGTCGATGCATTACTTATTGATGATATCCAATTTTTTGCAAATAAAGAGCGATCTCAAGAAGAATTTTTTCACACGTTTAACTCTTTATTAGAAGGCAACCAACAAATTATCTTAACCTCTGATCGTTATCCAAAAGAAATTAATGGCGTTGAAGATCGATTAAAATCGCGTTTTGGGTGGGGGCTAACCATCGCAATAGAACCGCCTGAGCTTGAAACTCGGGTCGCAATTTTAATGAAAAAAGCAGAAGAAAATAAAATAAAATTGCCCGAAGAAGTTGCTTTTTTTATTGCTAAACGATTACGTTCCAATGTTCGTGAATTAGAAGGAGCGCTTAACCGAGTCATCGCTAATGCTAATTTTACGGGTAAAGCTATTACCATTGATTTTGTTAAAGATGCCTTAAAAGATTTGCTAGCTTTACAAGAAAAATTGGTTACTATTGAAAATATACAAAAGACGGTTGCCGAATATTATAAAATTAAAGTATCAGATTTACTTTCTAAACGCCGTTCTCGTTCTGTTGCAAGACCAAGGCAGGTCGCTATGGCGCTTGCAAAAGAGCTTACTAATAAAAGCCTGCCTGAAATCGGTGATGGCTTTGGTGGCAGAGATCACACAACGGTATTGCATGCATGTAGAAAGATTGCAGAATTAAAAGAAGAAAGTAATAATATAAAAGAAGATTACTCCAATTTAATTCGAACTTTATCAACTTAACAAAGAATCAATACTATGAAATTTATTATCGATCGTGAAAAACTGATTAAACCATTGCAGCTTGTCAGTGCACCTTTGAGTAGTCGCCCAACACTACCAATTTTGGGAAATTTATTATTGCAAGTAAGTGATAACACACTATCAATGACTGGGACAGATCTTGAAATAGAGATGATATCTCATTTACCATTGATTGAGGCAAGCGAACCAGGTGCAACAACTGTGCCGGCTAGAAAGTTTCTTGATATCTGCCGAAACTTACCCAATGATGCTCAAATTTCGATAAGCGTTGATGATAACCGATTGGTGATTCAATCTGGTCGTAGCAAGTTCTCTTTATCTACTTTACCTGCTAGCGATTTTCCTAATTTAGAAAACTGGCAAAGTGATATTGATCTTTCCGTTCCACAAAAAACCATAAAACGGCTAATTGATGCTGTTCAATTTTCTATGGCTAACCAAGATGTAAGATATTACTTAAATGGTATGTTATTTGAAATTGAAGATGGATTATTAAAATCAGTTGCAACAGATGGTCATCGACTAGCCGTATGTGCCCAGCCAATTGAACAGAATATTAAAACGACTTACTCTGTCATTTTGCCAAGAAAAGGGGTACTTGAACTTGCCAAATTAGTAAGTGATAACGACGAATTAATCACTATGCAAATTGGTAATAATAATTTTCGTGTTAACCTTGGTGACTTCACTTTCACATCAAAACTGATTGATGGAAGATTCCCCGATTACAAACGCGTATTACCACGCAATCCCGATAAACCACTCGAAGTATCCTGTGATGAACTTAGAAACGCCTTATCACGTGTTGCGATCTTATCTAATGAAAAATTCCGTGGAATTAGGCTTCATGTCCATAACAATCAAATAAAAATTACGGCCAATAACCCCGAACAAGAAGAAGCAGAAGAAGTCATTGACGTCAAATATGCATCATCAGAGCTTGAAATTGGCTTTAATGTAACCTATTTACTTGATATATTAAATACATTGAAATGTGATAGCGTACAACTGTTATTAACTGATGCAACATCCAGTGTACAAATTGAAGATATTAATAATCAATCCGCCACTTATGTTGTTATGCCAATGCGCTTATAATCAACCCCATCTAACCTTCCGGCTTCGGCCGGAATAATATAAGCATATGACTCTTTCAAAAATCCAAGTTCATCATTTCCGTAATATTGATTATGCACAACTGTCTTTATCGCCGCACTTTAACTTTATTATTGGTGATAATGGAAGTGGAAAAACCAGCTTGCTTGAAGCTATTTACATGCTTGGCCATGGGCGTGCATTTAGACATACACAATCCAATCGAATTATCCAACACGAGCAACCTGAACTTGTGTTATTTAGTGAAATAAAAAACACCAACCAACAGGTTCATTCAATTGGTCTTGCAAAATCACGTAATAGCAATAATAAAATCAAAATAGATGGTAATGAAGGCTTTCGATTAACTGATTTAGCCAAATTATTACCCATTCAATTAATCACACCAGAAGGATTTGATTTATTGACAGGGGGACCCAAATATCGTCGTGCATTTATTGATTGGGGATGCTTCCATCATTATCCTGAATTTGTTTATTTATGGAACAATTTAAAGCGACTATTTAAACAGCGAAATGCATTATTAAAGCAATCCCAGAATTATAATCAATTATTACATTGGGATAAACAAATCGTACCCATTGCTGAAAAGATTAGCAACATTAGGGCAAATTATTCGCAACAAATTTTTCCTGAAATCATTCAAACTTGCCTGGATTTTTTACCTGAATATTACCTTAGTTGCCACTATTATCAAGGTTGGGAACATGACACTGATTATGCTGAAATATTAAACAAACACTACGAGCGAGACAAGCTGCTCAACTACACATCAGTAGGGCCACATAAAGCTGATATTCGGTTACGTGTCAGCAATATTCCTGTTGAAGACTTATTATCCCGCGGTCAATTAAAGTTATTAATGTGCGCTTTACGTTTAGCTCAAGGTGAATATTATTCAAAGCAAAATACTCAAGCTTGTGTTTACCTAATTGATGATTTTGCCTCTGAATTAGATAACCATAAACGAGAGTTATTAGCCAAACGGTTAAAATTAGCCAATTCGCAAGTATTTATTACCGCGGTTAACCAAGAACAAATTACCCATATGATCGATGAAAATGATAAGATTTTTTACATAAAATCTGGTATAATTTCGTAAATTTATAGAATGATATAAACAATCAATTAAGTCGAGAAATCCATGTCTAATTCTTATGATTCTTCTAGCATTAAAGTACTCAAAGGACTTGATGCTGTTCGTAAACGTCCAGGTATGTATATTGGTGATACTGACGATGGCACAGGACTTCACCATATGGTTTTTGAAGTGGTAGACAATGCCATTGATGAAGCATTAGCGGGTTATTGTCGCCATATTGAAGTCACTATCCATCCTGATAACTCCGTTTCTGTTCGTGACGATGGTCGTGGCATTCCAACTGGAATCCATGAGGAAGAAGGTGTTTCAGCGGCTGAAGTTATCATGACTGTATTACATGCTGGTGGTAAATTCGATGACAACTCATATAAAGTCTCTGGTGGCTTGCATGGCGTTGGCGTTTCAGTGGTTAACGCTTTATCAGATAAATTAGAATTAGTTATTTATCGTGAAGGAAAAATTCACCAACAAATTTATCAATTAGGCGTACCACAAGCCCCTCTTAAAGTTATTGGCGAAACAACTGAGTCAGGAACCTATGTCCGTTTCTGGCCAAGCCCTGAAACATTTACTAATATTGAATTTGTTTATGAAATATTAGCGAAACGACTACGTGAATTATCGTTCTTAAACTCAGGTGTATCAATAAGATTACTTGATGAGCGAACAGGCAAAAGTGAGCATTATCATTATGAAGGTGGTATTCAAGCTTTTGTTGAATACTTAAATAAAAACAAAAACCCTATTCATCCGAAAATATTCTATTTTAGTACTGAAAAAGATAACATTGGTGTCGAAATTGCATTGCAATGGAACGACGGCTATCAAGAAAATATCTACTGTTTTACTAATAATATTCCTCAACGAGATGGGGGAACGCATTTAGCTGGTTTCCGTGGAGCAATGACTCGCACATTAAATAACTATATGGAAAACGAAGGATACAGTAAAAAAGCCAAAATCAGTGCAACTGGCGACGATGCGCGCGAAGGGTTAATTGCCGTAGTCTCAGTCAAAGTGCCAGATCCTAAATTTTCCTCACAAACCAAAGATAAATTAGTGTCATCAGAAGTTAAATCTGCGGTTGAATCAGTAATGGGCGAAAAATTAGCAGAATATCTACTTGAAAACCCAAGTGATGCCAAAATTGTAGTTGGGAAAATCATTGACGCAGCAAGAGCCCGTGAAGCAGCCCGTAAAGCTCGAGAAATGACCCGTCGTAAAGGCGCTTTAGACTTAGGCGGATTACCCGGTAAACTTGCTGATTGCCAAGAAAAAGATCCTGCCTTATCTGAGCTTTACTTAGTGGAAGGGGACTCTGCGGGGGGCTCGGCAAAACAAGGTCGTAACCGTAAAAATCAAGCGATATTACCACTTAAAGGTAAGATTTTAAACGTAGAAAAAGCCCGTTTTGATAAAATGCTTTCTTCGCAAGAAGTGGGAACACTAATCACCGCTCTCGGTTGTGGAATTGGCCGTGATGAATATAACCCAGATAAAATGCGTTATCATAGTATTATTATCATGACCGATGCCGATGTCGATGGTTCACATATTCGTACTCTATTACTAACGTTCTTTTATCGCCAAATGCCAGAAATCATAGAGCGTGGCTATGTTTATATTGCACAGCCGCCCTTATATAAAGTCAAAAAAGGCAAGCAAGAGCAATACATCAAAGATGATGAAGCAATGACACAATTTCAAATTGCTTTAGCCCTTGAAGATGCCTCATTACATGTTAATGACCATGCCCCTGCACTTGCAGGCGAAGCGTTAGAAAGACTCATTGCCGAATATCAAAAAGTCGAAAAACTGATTACCAAAATGGAGCGTCATTACCCTAAAGCGCTACTTTCTGAATTGGTTTATCATGACGTATTAAACGAAAGTATTTTACAAAACCAACAGCAGGCTGAAAATTGGGCAAAAACCATTGTTGAAAAATTATCGAACAAAGAGCAACATGGCAGCAGCTACCTGTATTCAACTGAATATAATGAAAAAACACAATTATATGTGCCAATCATTAAAATCAGAACCCATGGTGTTGATACACATTATCCATTAGATCAAGTCTTTATCCATAGCAATGAATACCGTAATATCTGCCACCTTGGCGCACAATTAAAAGATCTGCTGGAAGAGAGTGCCTTTATTCAACGCGGTGAGCGTAAACAGCCAGTTGAATCTTTTGAAGAAGCCGTTGATTGGTTAATTAAAGAGTCTCGTCGTGGCTTAACTATTCAGCGTTATAAAGGTCTTGGCGAAATGAACCCTGAACAATTATGGGAAACCACCATGGATCCAACCAGTCGCCGTATGTTACAAGTCACCATCAAAGATGCAATTGAAGCAGATCAATTATTTACAACCCTTATGGGCGATGAAGTTGAACCTCGACGATTATTCATTGAAGAAAATGCCCTTAAAGCAGCTAATTTAGATTTCTAAATATTACTGCTATAAAAAAACAACAGAAAAACCAGACGCATGTCTGGTTTTTTTATTCAATAAAGTTATAACTACCTATAAAAATGTAACTATGGCCTAAATTATGCTTTTTCAGAAAAATTAAAATTCTTGTCAAAAAGTTTCAGGTAACTATGCGTTTGAGTATAAAAAATGGATTGTTAAGTTCTCTTTGATTGGATATTTTTTATATTAGACAAGCATTTGTGCTGTTTTAGATACAAAAACGCATGGCTTGCCAACTTTGTTGGCGTGTAGCCACTTAAATTAAAATAGATTTCTTTGTTTTTTTAAACTTAATTGACTCTTAATTCGTACAAGAATTAAAAACTCAGAACTAAAAGCTAAGGATAAACGCACACCCCGTAATAGTTACCGATAGGATCAGCACGGTAAACCCGACCATTGTACGAGTATACATGAAATAAACGCTCCCCTGTTACATCACTTGTCCAATAGCTAAGGTTACTAAAGCCTGAACCACTATAATTAGCTAGGCGAGCCCACTCACTAAACAAACCGCCACCAATTCGGCGATGGTAATTATTGCCCCTTGATGAAGGTGTGGCACCAACTACATTTTGACAACTACTACTACCATCACAGGTTGCATTGGTGACGTCTTTGACTTGTATAATCCGATAGCCTATGCTTGAACACCAAGCTTCTTGGTTGGCAGCTTCAGCTGTTCTAAGCCCACGGTTAACAAACCACTTCTTCAATTCAAATCCATATTTTACCACCTCTTTACCACTACTATCGTATCCCTTTAGCTCGAATATTTGCGGTAAGTTTGGTATTCCAGCCTGAAGCGGCCCTGGTAAGTCAGCGTTCTGTTCATTTTTGGTTGACGCAGGTCCTGTTAAAGTAACGCGCACAGTTGTCCCATTCGCATCGGGTGTCATGGTAGCAGTTATACCACCTTGAGTGATTGATGGCCAAGTTAGAGAACCCCTTCCTCCTATGTCTAAATCAAAGTATAAACCATTCGCACCAGTAGTAGGAAAGTTACTAGCGTATGATGATGGGGTAGTTGCTTGGGGAATAAACCCTTTTCTTGTATCCCACATTTCAGCAGGACCGGCATATCGACCTATACTTTCTTGCAATTCTGGTTTGGCATAGCAAACTTTAGCTGACGATTCTGGGGTGAAATAGTAAGTTACAGCATCCACACCCAAAATAGTTTGATTTGGCACACCATACCGCGTCTTTAAACTGCCATTGGTATTGCTTAATTCCATTTTATAAGGTGCATTGCAAATATCTAAAATATCAACACGACTAACTGTTCGATTATTTTTATCCTTGATCCGAACCCTTAACCTGCCTGTTGCCGTTATACCTCTTCTCCCCTGCCCATCACCATCATTATCACCCCAATAGTTATACGGGGCTCTAACGAGTGTGTTTAAACTTATTGAGTTCCTGGTTGTTGGTAAAAACATGAGAACATTAGCAAACGTATCGCTGGCACTAGGTAACACTATTGGTTTTGATAGTGAAGATGTATTGCTCATTGGTGAGATTACTGTAGCATCCGATAACTTGATACTTAACAAACCATCCGTCTGAGTAGCTTTGGTTATACCGCCATCAAATGTTAAATAAGGAGCGGTACCTTCTATGATATTTGAAGTACTGGCTGATAACATTTTTGCATTTGCTACACACGTTAACAACAATGATACTAATGTAAAAGAAACTTTAAATAGCCATAAAGTTAAACTGGATAAACGCGATAAACGTGGCTGTGATAGCTCAGCTAATTGTAATTGCTGCTTCAGGCTAACATTTAGCGGTTTACGAAAACTAATTAGCAAGAATAAGTGGCAATCTTGTGTATGTGTATTTACTAAGTTTAGGGTAAAAAGGATACCGAAGCTAAATGTCTTATTTAAGTAGTATTTAGAAATGCTTAAAACATAATGCGGCCATATCTGTAGGCTATAGTTATACTGCATAACATCCTGTATATCAATTGTTTTGTGTTTATTTGATTTTTTATAATTATTAGCTAATAAATTAAGCCAAATTAATCTGTTAATATAAAAAGTATAACGCTTTAAAAAAATTTAACCACCCTTTTATAGAAAGATTAATAAATAATGTCAAAAAGTTTAGGATATATGTTTGAGTATAATAATGAATTTTTTGGGAACTGGCTTTTATTCTGGGAAAAGCGCTTTTGCTGTCTATTTGCAAAAGCACAAACTTGTATGATCTGCTGGCTCAAGGCCCGGCCTAATGCGCGGTGGGCTTGTTTCTTGGATGGATTGTCATTTATTTGCACCATAAGCTTCGCACACTACCTAAGGATTAAGAACTAAGCATCAAATACTAAGGAGTGGTGCAAAATCCATAGTAATTAGTGTTATTCGGCAAAGCATTGTGGTTGCCCAAATAACCACCCCCATGAAAACAGAGAACTGGTAGTCACCACCAGCAGCGTCACTTGGCCAGTAGTAGTGGTTCTCAAAGCCCGCGCTGGTGTACTCCCCGTATCGCCTCACTTCGCGGAGAAACCAGCCCCTATTTGACGCTAGTAGTGATCACCAATTGAGGGCGATGAACGTAAACAGCCGGTTGAATCTTTTGAAGAAGCCGTTGATTGGTTAATTAAAGAGTCTCGTCGTGGCTTAATTATTCAGCGTTATAAAGGTCTTGGCGAAATGAATCCTGAACAATTATGGGAAACCACCATGGATCCCACCAGTCGCCGTATGTTACAAGTCACCATCAAAGATGCGATTGAAGCAGATCAATTGTTTACAACTCTCATGGGTGATGAAGTCGAACCACGTCGATTATTTATTGAAGAAAATGCTCTTAAAGCAGCCAATTTAGATTTTTAAAGGTTACGCTATTTTTATATACAACATAAAAGAC